>JAIBDV010000358.1 GCA_024686055.1 Neptuniibacter sp. | reverse complement strand
TGTGTGTTTGGCAATGTGATCCATACCCAGGCGCAGGATATGTATATGGCGCGGGTGGCCGGTATTAACGGCGGGCTGCCGGAGTCTGTGCCAGCGGTAACCGTGAACCGCTTATGCGGCAGTGGTCTGCAGGCGGTAATCCAGGCGGCACAGCAAGTTCAGCTGGGTCAGGCGGATGCGGTTGTGGCCGGTGGTGCTGAGTCGATGAGTCAGGCGCCGTACTGGCTGCCAACGGCACGCTTTGGTCAGCGCATGGGCAATGGTGAGATGGTGGATGCGATGAACTCGGCGCTGCACTGTCCGTTTAATCAGATCCATATGGGTGTCACTGCTGAAAACGTTGCTGAGAAATACGGCATCAGCCGTGAACAGCAGGACCAGCTGGCGCTCCACAGCCATCAGTCGGCACAGCGCGCGATTGAGCAGGGCTACTTCGAAGAGCAGATTGTGCCGGTGGCGATCAAGTCGCGCAAAGGTACCGTCGAGTTCCGTCAGGATGAGCATGTACGGATGGATGCCCAGCTGGCGGACTTTGAAAAGCTGCGCCCGGTGTTCAAAAAAGATGGCACCGTGACGGCGGGTAACTCTTCCGGTCTTAACGATGCGGCCGCAGCGCTGGTGCTGATGGATGCCGAGGCGGCCAAAGCGCAGGGCCTGACAGCCATGGCCCGGCTTTTAGATTACAGCACCGTCGGTGTGGACCCGCTTTATATGGGTATCGGCCCGGTACCGGCTATTCAGCAGATCCTGACACGTCAGGGCCTCAGCGTTAATGACATTGATCTGTACGAAGTGAACGAAGCCTTTGCGGGCCAGGCGCTGGCAGTGGCGAAAGAGCTGGCGCTGCCTGTAGAAAAGCTGAACCCCAATGGCAGTGGTATCTCGCTGGGCCATCCGATTGGTGCCACCGGTGCAGTCATCACCGTGAAGGCGGTGCATGAGCTGAATCGTATTCAGGGTCGTTACGCCATTGTTAGCTTGTGTATTGGTGGTGGTCAGGGTATTGCCGCGTTGTTTGAGCGCAGCTGATCACGACTGACGCGTTTCTTTTTCAGAGCTGGGTGCCGTTACTCTCCTTCATGTAAGGGATTGCCCAATCCCAGTTTTTCCCAGCTCTTTTCTTATTTTCACGGGTGGCGTCTGCCGCCCGTTGAGGAGTGATTGACGATGAGTGACTATATCCACCCACGCCAGGATGTTGATTTTGTCCTGAATGAAGTGATCGGCTTTGATCAGTTCTGTCAGGATAAAAAGCTGGAAGACGTAAATGCTGAGCTGACTTCGGTCATTCTGTCAGAGGCGGCCCGGCTGGGCAGTGAAGTGATTGCACCGCTGAACCACAGTGGTGATCAGCAGGGATCCACTCTGACCGATGCAGGTGTACAGCAGGCTGATGGTTTTGCTGAAGCCTATCAGCAGTATATTGAAGGTGGCTGGGCGTCTCTGACGGGTAGCCCGGAATTTGATGGCCAGGGCCTGCCTAATATCCTTGGCACGGCGGTGAATGAGATCTGGCAGAGTGCCAATCTGGCGTTCTCGCTCTGTCCTATGCTGGGCCAGGGGGCGATTGAAGCGATTCACCACCATGGTTCTGAGTCACTCAAGCAAGCCTGGTTGCCGAAGATGATCAGTGGTGAGTGGACCGGCACCATGAACCTGACGGAGCCGGATGCGGGTACTGATCTGGCGGCGATCAAGTCGCGTGCGACGCCAAGTGGTGATCATTACCTGATCTCGGGCCAGAAAATCTTTATCACCTGGGGCGACCATCAGATGACCGATAACGTGGTCCATCTGGTGCTGGCCCGTCTGCCGGATGCGCCAGCAGGGGTAAAAGGGATCTCGCTGTTTGTGGTGCCCAAGTTTCTGCTCAATGAGGTGGGTGAGCCGTGTGCCCGCAATGATGCTCACTGCATCGCGCTGGAACACAAACTGGGCATCCACGCCAGCCCGACCTGTGTGATGAGCTTTGGTGATAATGGCGGTGCGGTAGGCTATCTGGTGGGCGAGGCGAATCAGGGCCTCAAAGCGATGTTTACCATGATGAACCATGCGCGCCAGGGTGTAGGGCTGCAGGGGCTGGCGGTGTCTGAACGGGCTTACCAGCAGGCGCGTACCTATGCGAAGGAGCGTCTGCAGGGCACCCGTAAAGATGGCAGCCGGTTCCCGATTATCGAATTTCCGGACGTACGCCGGATGCTGATGTTGCAGAAGGCTGGCATCGAAGCGATGCGGGCGCTGGCCTATGAAGCATCGCTGGAGATCGATCGTCTCAATTATGCTCAGGATACTGACGCCAAGGCACGGCATAAAGCGCGTGTTGAACTGAGTACACCGATTGTGAAAGGCTGGATCACCGAGCTGGCCCAGGAGATGACCTCCAATGCGGTGCAGATTCATGGCGGTATGGGCTTTATCGAAGAGACCGGGGTGGCGCAGCATTACCGTGATGCGCGTATTCTGCCGATCTATGAAGGCACCACCGGTATCCAGGCGCTGGATCTGATTGGCCGCAAGATGCTGCTGAACCGGGGCGAGTCGATGGCCGTGCTGCTGGCGGATATTCAGGCCACCGTGACCGAGCTGGCGAAGGACCCGGAACTGGCGCTGATCGCGCAGGCGATGGCCACAGCGCTGGCCGATGCCAATGAAGCGCGACAGTGGTTGCTCGACCAGTCTGGCCAGCAGGCGCAGTTGGCTGAGACGGTGGCCTGGCATTACCTGATGATGAGCGGCTACCTGTGCGGTGGCTGGATGCTGGCCCGTTCCGCTCTGTGCGCGCGTAAAGCACTCAGCGAAGGACGTGGCGATGAGCGTTTTTTACAGGCTAAAGTGGCAACCACGGGTTTTTATATGACCCAGTTGTTACCGCGCGCGCACGCTCATTTTGCTGGGGTTCAGGCGGGAACTGATACAGTATTGGCGTTGTCTGATGATCAGTTCTGAGACGGAGCGGTAGCGTAACCTGAAGCGCACTAGTACTAAGGTGGTAATTCTGGGGAGTGGCTGATCTGTCTCAAAGGGTTCATAGTTGTACTCATAATGCAATACAACTTAAGGTCTGGTTCTGTTTTGGCCCTGCCGCTGTGGTTGTATTGAATGGATATCAGGGACGCCAGGCGATCGCCAGATATGTCCCGGTCATTGAGATAGATTAGAGGAACAGCACATGCTGATACTTACCCGGCGCTCAGGTGAAAGTCTGATTATTGGTGACGACGTTACCATCACTGTACTGGGAGTTAAGGGAAACCAGGTTCGCCTGGGCATTGATGCACCGCGTGATTGCTCGGTGCACCGTGAAGAGATCTATTTGCGTATTCAGGCTGAGAAAAATGGTGCGGGCAGCGATGATGCTGCAGACGATCCAGCTGACTCAGCCCCACACGCGCAGAAAGAGATTGGCCCGAATACCCTGCGTTTGAAGTCATAATACCTGCAAGGCTGTTTTAGCTTGCCACCAGAAACCGAAGCCCAGGCTTCGGTTTTTGCGTTTTTGGCTGACTGAGCGGTGAGGTGGTTTTCAGTGGGGTGTAGCAGTGTTGTGAAGAGTTTCCCGGTGGGGGCACCGGTTCCACGGGTGGCCCAGGGTTAGCCTGGGCGGGTGGCTTTGCAGCTGTCTTTGTCGTTGTGGCGGTACTGGCTG
>JAIBDV010000222.1 GCA_024686055.1 Neptuniibacter sp. | reverse complement strand
CAATGCCTTCGCCTTTTATCGCCATCTCCAGGGCAATGGCCAGCGTATCGACCACAATGTGGGTTCTGACTGGCGTTTCATCTCTTGCCGTTGTGCCGCTAAACCAGTCTTCCCAGCCCCAGCCTTCGGTATAAACCGCCAGCAAGGGATAGTTAAGCAGATCCTCGGGGCGGAGCTGGCCTTCTTTGTCTTTGATCAGCGCTGGGCTGCAGACCGGGAACAGCTGTGAGTCAAATAGCCGGGACCAGTGCAGGTGCGCAGGTACCGGTTTATCACGATAGACCAGGCCGATATCGGCGTTGGCTTCATCAAACTCCCAGCCGACACTGCAGGTCATCAGGTGCAGGTCAATGTCCGGGTATCTTGCCCTGAACTGAGACAGGCGCGGTGCCAGCCAGCGAATGGAGGTGGTTACATACACCTGAATTCGCAGAGGCTGCGACATCATGGCACGGCGAACGGCCTGGGTACCACTGATCAGCTGCTCAATTGCGCCACGAACATAGGGATAAAATAATCGACCTTGCGGTGTCAGCACGATATTACGGCCGTTGCGGGCGAAAAGCTTAACCCCGAGGTGTTCTTCCAGTGACTGGATCTGGTGAGTAATGGCCGGATGCGTGAGGTGTAGTTCTTCCGCCGCGCCACGGATACTTTCCAGCCGGGCGGCCGCTTCGAAACCTTTCAGGGCTTTAAGCGGTGGCAATTCATGCAGGTTAATTCTATTCGACATGACGATATATTCTTATTATAGGTATCAGGGATGTACAATAAGTAAACGTACTCTTTCTGTGCCTTAATTGGAAATGTTTTTTCCCAACAATATTATTTTTCATGATGCTATGTTTAATAAATATAAAGCCTGCTAAACATATGGGTGTTTCGGTCTGAGTAAGAAGTGGGGGGGGGAATGCGGGCCATAAGCCCGCCTGTTTAGATGCTGGAAGTTAACAGTTGTTTATACTTTAAATTGAGATACAAGAAGGTCGAGCTGGCCAGATAGTTCTTCCAGCTTTTTGCTGGACTCGTGGGTTTTTTCGGCCTCCTGCGATGTTTTATCGGAAATAACAGAAATATTTGATATATTCCGGCTGATTTCTTCATTAACACTGGTTTGTTCTTCCGCTGCGGTGGCAATCTGCGCGGCCATATCATTAATAGACGACACGGCCTGAGTAATCTGCTCCAGCGCGACGCCCGCTTTGGTGGCGCTCTCTACACTGGCGTCGGCCTTCTGGTTACTGTCGTTCATGATAGTGACTGCATCGCTGGACCCTTTCTGCAATATCTCAATCATGCTTTGAATTTCCTGGGTCGATTCTTCCGTACGTGAAGCCAGCGAGCGAACCTCATCAGCCACTACTGCAAACCCTCTGCCTTTATCGCCCGCACGGGCGGCTTCAATCGCAGCATTGAGTGCCAGCAGATTGGTCTGTTCGGCAATACCCTTGATCACATCGAGTACCCGGCCAATATCCTGACTGTCGCTGGACAGTTTATTCAGCGAGCCTGCTGAAAGGTTGATCTGGCCTGCAAGCCCATCAATGCTGGAAACGGTGGTTTTGACAATATCCTGACCCTGGATGGTCTGGATATTGGCAACCTCTACACCGCTGGCTGTATTCGCCGCATTTTTAGCGACCTCTTCAGCGGTCATCGCCATCTCGTTCATGGCTGTGGCAACCATATCTGTTTCCAGTCGCTGCTTGTTAATATGAGTGTTGGTCGTTTCGCTTGAGGTTGCCAGCTGTTTTGAGGCTTCATGTAAGCTTGAAACAATAATAACGACATCGTTAAGCGTTCGATGAAATTTTTCCAGTAAAGAGTCGAACGACTGGCTTAACGCACCGAGTTCATCTTTTGACTTAATGTTGCTGCGTAATGTCAGGTCTGAAGATTTCTCGATGTCTTCAAATGATTTCTTTAGTTTGAATAGTGGAAATATAATGCTGTTGGTGATCAGGAAACTAAATGCCATAGAAAATAATGTTGCAGAAACAGAAAGAATTACTGTCATGGTGAAAGATGATTCGACAGTGTTAGTTGAGTTTTTGTATATTTTATTCTTTATTCCCTCGATTAATTTTATCAAGGATGCAAAGTCTGTTCTGGAGCTGTTTGCTAAAGGTGAAAAGTTAGCTTTGTAGGTTTTCCATGCTGCTTGACGGTCAGCTGTGGTGCTGGTGGCAGACAGGGAGTTCATCAATTTTAAGCTTTCATTTAGAAATCTCATCGTTGATTGTTTTGATTTCGATGTTAGTGACTCTATTTTTGACCTTGTTGCGTGATCAGAAATACCCTTTGCATACCGATTAAAATCTGAGAAGTGCTGTGATATTGTTGCTATTCTTTTTGTTAGTTTGTCGTGATTTTTTTTGTAGTTATCACCCAGCATAATACTTCGGGTTAATCTGGATGCATAGTTCATGTCACGGTTAACTTTAAGCGTGGTTTCTCCCAGGTTAACAGCAACCTGACTATACTCGGTAAAACTTTTATTGATTGAGGTGAGTTGTAGTAGTACAAATATAGCCATGATAACAATAGCTGAAACTAAAAGCCCTGTTAAGCTGCCTACTTTAGCTTTTACCGAAATATTGTTTAGAAACGTCATCGGTGAATTCCCTGTTCTTATTATTAGATAGAAAGTGGTGTGGCCAGGTGCTGGTTTTTCTGTCCTGTTATTTAATAGGGTTTTAGATTAATTTTTTTGTTTCTGGACGTCGTGTGTCGACGATTTTTTATATCTAAAGGCGGCAGCTTAGAAGGGGGGGTGATAGAGGTCAGGTTTGCGTTAATAAAACACATGCTGGTTTTTGTGTGGTTGTGGTTTTTATAATCGTCCATTTTTTACCATCATCCATAAAGTAATGTCCAGTTTATGACGTCTTATGATCAGAGCTGTGTAACCGTCGCTCTGCTCTGATCATATCCATAAAAAGGATGTTTCTTTCAGTGATCAGATGAGTAAAGTTAACAGTGATCACTTAAGTACTTATTGTTTTAACATGAGTGTTAGTTAATCACCATTGTTAGCGTTCATGCTTTGGTATAGTAGGCTATATCAACCCAGTGTCAGCTTCATATCAGACGCCCTGCGTACGGATGGCTGTCGTTTACTCTGAGCGCGGGCCGAAGGCCCGCAACAGGTAATCCATGGATCAGGTCGTGACAGGGTCTGCTGCGACACTGACAGCGAGAGTGCTAAAAGCAGCATCAATTGCCTTTTGCAGCGCTGCTTTGATTACAATTTCCTGACTGATCAGTTGCGCCTCGAGAACTTTCTTTTCACGGCCCAGCTCGATATCGAACTCAGCCGGGCTGATTTCGCCTTGTGCCCGAGCACTGGCAAGCTCGGCCAGGTTGCTCTGGTGCTGGCTGTCAATTTGCTGAACGTGCTCGCGCAACGCGTTGGTGATCTCCTGTAACGGGGCGCTGATATCTTCGTGAAAGCTACTTAGCAGTGTGGTTACATCCATATTCATAGTGGCTCCAATGGTCAGGCAGGCTTGGCATGTTCGCCTTGAATGAGTGCATCCATCAGCTGTTGATAATGCGATCGGTGGCGCTTAATGAAGAAATCGGTTATGCCATCGTTATTTTGGTGTTGTCGCCGGTCCTGTTGCCATAATTCCAGCGCCAGTTCGCTCTGTCGCAAGCTGAGATCATTCAGCGGGCGCATTTCCTGGCGCCGCTTAAGCGCCGTCAACGCCAGGTCGATATCAAGGTAGCCGTGCTGTGCATTACGGTAGGAGCGCTGCTCAGCGGGGAGATAAAGCAGGCGGGTGAAAAACTGATCGATACTTCGTGAAACCTGCTCTGCCTGTTGTGCTGCCGTATTATCAAAGCGTGCCACAACCTGAAGGCTGCGGCCGGAAGGTATCAATGCGATAAGGTGCATTACCGCCTGTTCCAGCTTGTCGCTCAGTTGCTTGTAGTGTGTCTGTTCGATCTGATCTGTCATTGTATATCCCTTACATATGCTCAGAGATGGAGTGTATCGGTATTCACCAGATTTAAGATCATACGTTTGATTTAATTTAAATATTTCATGTAGTTACTGAAGCAGTACTCAACATAGTCGATACTCTTGTCAGACGTGCTTCTGGACGCTGTTGAATGCTGGTGTCACTGTTTTATATCAAAACAAGTGAATTAAGCCAGGGTTTTTCCATGTTAGGCTGGCCGCTTATTGGGCAGGGCACAGTGCCGTGCTGTTGCATGTTGTATAACAGACCGACAGGGACTTTTCAGATGTCAGATCTAAAATTCAGCGTTTCCGGGCGCTCTGAATCCGCCAGCCGTATTGCCGTAACAGCGCGTGAATTCACCATGATTGTGGATGAGCCGCCAGCCCTGGGTGGTGAGAACCGTGGGCCGAATCCAGTGGAGTATGAGCTCACGGCATTGCTGGGTTGCCTTAATGTGATGGGCCACCTGATTGCCAATGAGATGGCCTTTACCATTACCAGCCTGCAGATTAATGCCTCCGGTGAACTCAACCCGGATCGACTGTTTGGTAAAGCCACCACCGACCGGGCCGGCTATAAAGCGATCAATGTTGAAGTGATCGTGGATGCCGATGCCGATAAGGCCACGCTGGACAGCTGGCTGGCGCAGGTTGAGAACCGTTGTCCGGTGTCTGATAACCTGGCGAACCGCACGCCGGTGACGTTGAGCCTGGAAACTGTCGAAACAGTGCCTGGCTAGGCGTATACCGGCCAGCCGGTAATCTGTTGCCCGGGCCTCTGCATCTCTGTGGTGCTCAGGCAGCTCCGGCTTTTCGTGGGGCCGGTTGAAACCTCAACCGGTTATTCATCAGGGTATACCTGCAGCGTACGCCGATAACGGCTGGGTGTCCCCTGCTGCCAGCGGGCCCAGCTGCGGCGCAGGCTGCGCTCGGCCTGGAAACCGCAGCGTTCGGCGATATCGGCCAGTGGCAGGCGGGTTTGCTCCAGCAGCTGGCGGGCCAGCTCTATCCGGGCCTGTTGCAGATAGTCCTGCAGGCTTTGCCCGGTGGCCTGCTGGAATAACCGGCGCAGGTGACGCTCGCTGAGATGAACCTGGTCTGCCAGTTTGGCCATGCTCCAGCGCTGACCGGGTTGCGCCATGATCAGATCCTGCACTGCATGGACGCGGGTCTGGATATGGTTGCGGTGGCTGAGCCAGAAGCTGAGTTGCTGTTCGTGGCCAGAGCGGCGCTGATATAGCACCATTTCACGGGCGATGGTCACCGCGGTGTCCTGACCCCAGTGATCAGCGACCAGTTGCAGACACAGATCCAGCCCGGTAGTGATTCCTGCGCTGGTCCAGACATTGCTGTCGGCGACAAAAATACAGTCATCCTGCACCAGTGCGGCGGGGGCCAGCTGACGCAGGCTGTCGGTGAGATCGTGATGGGTGGTGCAGCGGCGGCCATCGAGCAGTCCGGCACGCGCCGCCAGCAGGGTGCCAGAGCAAATACCCGCCAGCAATTCACTCTGACCACCACACTGGCGCAGCCATTCAATGGCCTGCTGGTAATCGGCTTCATGCAGATGCTGATTTAACCGGCTGGTGCCGATCAGTAGCAGCCAGTCGTTGGCACCCAGCTGTTCAGGCAGGGGTTCCAGCCGTGCCAGCTGCAGGCCCTGTTGTGAACTGACCTCGGACTGGGTGGAGATGT
>JAIBDV010000090.1 GCA_024686055.1 Neptuniibacter sp. | reverse complement strand
GGGACAAAGCGCACCATCCCGGCCAGCGGACCTTTGGCTTTATCACTGAAGATGGCATCCAGTTCTGTCAGCATGGTGCGGGTGCTGATGGTTTCCAGTTCGATCATACCGATGGCCATGCCCTTGAGCTGGTTTACATCGAATACATCAATGGTATCCAGCAGGCTGCTTAACTCGTGATGGGTGCCGGTCAGTAGCAACAGATTACGCTTTTCATCCACTTCAACCCGGTTCTGCTCCGGGCCTGAACGGCCTAATATTTTGGCCATCTCCGGGGCGGCGATATAACGCAGCGGCACCACCAGCGTCTGATAGCCGCGGCTGGCATCGAGTTGCAGGCGGGGCGAGTTATGGCTCAGCAGGGCCTGGGACTGCGGCACAATTTCGATCAGCGAACCATTGTCATGCAGCAGAGCACCGTTGGCACTGAGCATGGACTCCAGAATCGGGATCAGGGCTTCGCTGGAAACGGGGCGGCTGGTATGCAGGGAAAACGTGCCGCTAACCCGTTCATCAATGGTGTAGTTACGCTGCAAAATATCACCCAGAATGGTGCGGCTGATCTCACTGACATCGGCGTCTTTAAAGTTAAGGGTAATCTTGCCATTCTGATCCAGTGCTCTGGGTTTGCTGGCATTATGCTGGCTGATCATGCCCTCGCCAGGGCTGATCAGCTCATAACGTGACCGCGTTTCGGGCGCTGTGGTGGTGGCTGAATCCGGTGTGATTGCTGCGGGCGCAGCTTCGCGGGCGGCCTGGTCACGCAGTTCACGTTGTTGCTGAATCAGAGTGCCTACCGGCTGGTGGGGTTCCTCAACTGTCTGTTGCGGTGGCTGGTGACTGCAGGCCGATAACAGCAGCAAGTGTCCCAGTATGATGGCGCTCCATTTGTACTGCTGCGTCATGGCTCTGTCTCCCGTTGGGCGATGATGGACGCCCGTTGATGACTGTGGCTGATTATGACTGCGGATGGCTGACATGAGTTCAGCCCCCGTGTTCTTCGTTATGTAATTTCAGCTGGATTTGCTCACCCCCCTGGCGCAGGGTGACGCTGGCACGGCTGATCTGGGTGACGGTCCAGCCATCCAGCCGCATACCGGGCTGCAGGGCTTTGCTATCCCCATCTGTTTTGAACATCGCTACGGCCACCTGACCTGTGGTGATGATGCCGCTCAGTCGCCAGTCGGTCAGTTCGGTCACCGGGCGGTGCTGGAGCTGGCTGACGGTGCTGACCGGTCGGCGGCTGGCTGTGAACAGTGGTCGTTGAAGGATCTGTTGCTGTTGCGCCGGAGTGATGATAGTCCGGCGCTGAAAATCGACCGGCGGGGCTGATGCCTGTGTCGTCTGCGGATCTGACAGCGCTGCTGAGGTTGTCTGATTATTGGTTACTGGCGGCTGGCTCAGCTTCCAGATCAGCAGGCTGGCAATACTCAGTTGTACAAGGAGCAGGCTGAGCTGACGCTGGCGGGCTTTCATGGAGCCTCCTGGCGCAGGCTGTAGCCGCTGAGCTGGAACTGGATATCCAGTGGCCAGGCGATCGGCTGACCCGTACTGCGCAGAATACGTGTCGGGCGGGTTTGAATGCTGAGCTGGCTCAGGGTTAACAGCGGCTGGCCCTGCTGTAGCTGTAACAGACTGGCGAGTATCTGGTCCAGGTTGGCCCGCAGTTTTACCTGCAGCCGGACAGCGGTCAGCTGCTGATCGGGCAAGGGGTCCATTGACTGTACACGCACCAGCTCGCCACCGTTGCTGGCTATCACCTCGCGTAACAGCTGCTGCAGGCTGGCAGAGAGTAGCGCCTGGGTACGCCCCTGCAGCAATACGTTGGCATTATCAAAGTGCTGTTGACGTTGCTGCAGCTGGGCTTGCAGGGCGCTATGGCTCTGGTTGATCCGCTGGTAGCGCTGCAGCTGATCCTGCAGATCGCTGATCTGACTATCGGCGTGCTGATAGGCCAGGCGCAGCGGCTGAATAACCAGACCCCAGCTGGCCAGTAGCACCGCTGCCAGAATGGCCAGTGCCAATGCCTGCTGGCGACCTGCGGAGAGCTGGTTCATGGGGTTGCCTCACGATTGAACTGCAGGTTGATACTGAAGCGTTCTTTACCGTTGTTGGGGTTGCGGGTAACCGGCGTGCCAAACTCGACTCGAGAAAATGTGGTTGCCTTGTCCAGCTGACTGATCAGCGCCGAGGCATTGTCCGCTTCGCCCTGCAGGGTGATGCCATTCTTCTGCCATTCCAGCTGGTTGAGCCAGGCGCTGTCAGGCAGCTGTGTACTAAGGCTGGCCAGGGCCGGGAGATGCCGGCCGGGCTGGTCGCGCTTCTGTTGTAGCTGCTGCTGCACCTGAGTGAGCTGATCCAGTTGTTGGCGGGTCTGAAGGACCGCCTCAGCGTTGGCCCGTAAGCGATTGCGTTCGGTTTCGAGTGCGCTGATCTGCTGCTGTTTTTGCCATAGAGGCAAGGCGATCAGGGTGATCAGCAGGGCCAGATTGCCGGCCAGCAACAGCCGGTTTAACTGCCGTAATGGGCGGCGGCTGACGGGAGGTGGCGGCAGTAAGGTGTAGCCTGGGCAGTGGGCCATGCTGAGTGGGCGCAGGGTGTCGCAGTTCAGACCCCAGTGGCGTAACTGTGCCAGCTGTGTATCGACCAGCGCTTTGGGCACCAGCTGTAACTCCAGCCGCAGTGTGTCTGGCTCACAGGGCAGCGGCTGATGACTGACATAGACCTGATCAGGGGCAAAGGGGGTCAGTTGAGGCAGCTGATGCGCGATGACCCGGTCGATGTGCTGGGCTGCTGTTGCGGGCAGCTGGACTGGCGCGCGCAGCACCAGCGTGTCAGGTATCAGAATCACCAGCGGGTCAAAGCGCTCCAGTTGCTGACGCAAGGCCTGGGGCAGGGGCGCGGTGTCTGGTTCAATAACGGTTATCGGTTGTTCCAGTGCATCGGGGTCGCTGAGCAGTTCATAATGCTGGCCGTTGATCAGCAGATAGCCGGGTTGCTGGCCACTGATCAGCCGCTGGCAAAGCCAGGCCGGGCACAGCAGGAGCAACTGTTGTTGCCACCAGCGCCAGCCCCGCAGCAGACGCTGTCGGTAAGGGTGCCAGTGGTGAAGGTGCCGTTTGAGCGCTGTCATGGTGATCTCCTTGCGCTTAGCGGTGTGGGTCAGGCACGCCGACGGTTGTGAGTGGGGCGTTGACGGGGTGGCCCTGTAGCTGCCAGCTCAGGGTCGCAAAAGGGCGAGCCACAGCGATGGCTCTCTGGCGCTGTACGGAATCCAGTGCAGCAATAAACTGGCCATCGCGCCAGGCATCCAGCTGCAGGTGCCAGGTGTTACTCAGGGCCGGACTGCCCCCCAGTAGCGCTTTAGTGACGGGCAGATCATCCATGGGGTCAAGTGGGTCCTGCTGTTGCAGTGCCTGGAGCAGCAGAGGATTCACGCGTCCAGCGCGACTGTGCAGCGAGACAAACGGCTGCATCTGCCAGGCCAGTGTCGGGCTCAGGCCCAGCACCTGCTGCAGCTCACTGATATGAGCAAAGGGCCGGTTGGCTGGCGGTTCAGTCTGATTGTGCGCGGCATATTCAGCGGCTTCGGCCCCCTGAGGGCGGAGCAGGTCGTCGCGGTCACGCCAGTCCATGATCCGGTCAGCCAGTGTCTGCTGTTCTGGCAAGGCAAGGTGCAGGGCGTTGAGTAACTGCATCAGTGCGGCTGACTGGGCAAAGTTCAGGTTCATCCGGTGATCTTCGGGTTGCAGCTGAAGGCTGATCTGGTAGCCGTTAAACTGCCAGGGCTGGGGCAGTGCAAGCTCGGGGTGTCGGGTGCTGATGTTATGGGTCAGTATCTGGTAGAGCAGCCACTGTTCTGCCCCGGCCAGTGCATGGTGGGCGCTGAGCTGGCTCTGTTGCTGGCGCACGGTATCAATCTGGTTGCGTTGCTGCGCTGTCATTGTGGTGGCAATCAGCGTCAGTACAACACTTAACCAGAGCACGGAAATCAGTGCCGCACCCTGCTGCCGGTGCTGCGCCTGTTGATCCATCGGTTGCCGTTGCTTAGCGTACATGGTGTGGGCTCTTTATCTCGATCAGTTGTTCCGGCCATCCATGGGCATGCGACGGGTTGTCGGGCTGGCTGAGCCGGACCAGGGCGGGCAGGCTTCGCTGCTGTTGCCACTGGGCATGCCATTCCAGACTGCCATCCCTGTTCTGACTGGCATATTCAATCAGTACTGGGCTGGGCCCGGTGTAGAGTTGGAACCTTTCTGAGGGCGCAGGTTCCGTCGGGTTTAGCGTCCAGCGACGAATGTTGAGCGTGAATTTATACTGATCATCGGGATTGCGGTGGTGGGCCAGCTGATAGTGATACAGGCCGCTGCGGGCCGGATGGTCGATAGCGGCAATAAATGCCAGCTGCTGACTGTCGCCCTGAAACACTGGCTGGCGATCGATGTTTTTGACCCGTAGAGCCTGGCTGAGCTGCTGGCGCAGGTGCTGATTGAGCCGGTATTGCTGGCTGCTGTGCTGGGCAATACTGCTGCTGCGCTGCCACTGTTGCAGACTCTGGCTGACGCCCTGATAGAGCAGTGCCAGCAGGGCGGTGCTGATCAGCAATGCCAGCATCAGTTCTAGCAAAGTAAAGCCACGCTGGCGGGTCATGGTGCTGCCATCGTGTCGGGACGCGCGCTGGCATGGGACAGGCGCAGGGTTGAGAGGCGCACGGGCGGTTCAGCCCGGCCCGTCCAGCCCAGCTGCAGATCAATCCGGTAGAGGGCCCAGTCGGGGCTGGTGGGTTGATCGGCTTGGCTCTGCCAGTGGCTGACCTGTGCCTGCCAGTAAAAGTGCGGCGGCAGGGTGCCCTGGTGCTGACCCAGCCATTTCTCTGGCTGCAGGGCGATCCGCGCCAGCTGAGCATCGGCCAGTTGCAGCCCGCTCTGGTAATCCTGACTGGTGGCGGCGGTGCGGCTGGCATTGCCGATCACCTTAAACGCCAGCCCGCAGACCATGGCGGCGATGACCAGTGCGACCAGTACTTCCAGCAGGCTGAACCCCGATTGCGAATAACGCCGGTGTCGGGCCTGGGGGTTAAGTCTGATGGGCATCGAGTTTTACCTCGCCGGTTAACCAGTGCAGGCTGATCTGCTGCTGTTGCTGGCCGTTGCTGAGCTGTATCTTCCCGCCACTGTTGCTGCCGTCACGAAAGAAGGTCAGAGCGGCACCGGGGCGGTCGGGTTGCCACTGCAGGGTGGTCCCTTCTGGCAGGTGCAGCAGAGGCTGCTGATCAAGCAGTATCTGGCCGGGCTCAAGCGTCAGCTGGCGTGGCTGGCCGCTGTGCCGGGCGTGCTGGGCCTGTTGTTGTAACAGGCTAACCAGTTCGCTGCCCTGCTGGGCGAAACGTACCCGGCTGAGCAGTTGCTCGAAACTGGGCGCGGCGATCGCAGCCATGGCGCTGGCAATAATCAGCACCACTAGCAGTTCGAGCAGGGTAAAGCCCCGTTGCTGGCATCGCATGATTAATGCCTATTCCCAGCTGTTCATGTCTTTGTTTTCACCCTCACCGCCCGGCTGCTGATCACCGCCCAGACTGGTGATCTCGTAGGGGGCATTGCTGCCGGGGCTCAGGTAAACGTAGGGCACGCCCCAGGGATCGTTGCGGATCACTTTTTTCTTCAGATAGGGGCCATTCCAGCCGGCGGCGTTAAGCGGCTTGCTGATCAGTGCATTGAGCCCCTGACTGCTGTCCGGGTAACGGCCCACTTCCAGCCGGTAGAGATCCAGCGCCGCGCCGAGTTCTTCCATTTGCAGGCGGGCGGTTTTTGATTTGGCACCCCCGAGCTGGTCCATTACCTGAGGGCCGACCAGACCGGCCAGCAGGCCCAGAATGATCAGTACCACTAACAGTTCAAGCAGGGTGAAGCCATGACTTCTCAGTACCTTAGAATCATGGATCGCCTTAGAGGTCTGGCGAATGTTGTGGGTCGGGTGCATCGGTGGCTCCTTGGTTATCAGAAACTGATGTTGTTGATGCCGATAATGGCGGACAGCATGGACAGCACCAGCAGGGCGATGATCAGTCCCAGGCTGATGATCAACAGGGGTTCCAGGATGCTGATCAGTTTGCGTAACTGGGTGCTGATCTGGCGATCCTGGATGTCGGCCAGTTTGACTAGCATGGATCCTAGCTGGCCAGTCTCTTCACCCACCTGCACCAGCTGCGTCATCATGGCCGGAATCTGTGGTGTGGCGGCCAGCAGAGGTGAGAGTTGCTGGCCATCGCGCAGCTGCTGATGGCTGTGGGCAAACAGCTGTTGCAGGGGTTTGAGCTGTAGCGTCTGGCGGGCGATCTGCAGGGCGGACAGCATGGGGGTGCCTTTACTCAGCAGAGTGCCCAGGCTGCGGTTAAAGCGGGACAGTTCAGCATCGATCAGCAGTGTGCCGATGATGGGCAGTTTCAGCTTGCAGCTGTCCAGCAGGGGTATCAGGGCGGGGCTGCGCTGGGCAAGGCTCAGCAGCATCAATGCGCCCGCCAGTCCCAGTGCCCACCAGTGGCCCTGGCTGCGCAACCCGGCACTCACATCCAGAATCAGCTGGGTATGAAAGGGCAGTGTCTGGCGCATGCCATCGAGAATTTCGGCAAACTGCGGAATCACAAACAGCAGTATGATCAGGATGGAGGCGATGGAAACCAGGCTGAGGATCATCGGGTAGATCAGCGCGCCAGACAGGGTTTCTTTGAGCTGTCGGCTGTGTTGCTGGTAGCGGTGCAGGGTGATCAGCCCTTCGGCCAGATCCCCGGTGGCTTCCGCCGCCTGGATCAGGCTCAGATAGAGCGGGCTGAACAGGGTGGGGTAGCTGGCCAGCGCCTGGCTGAATGACTGGCCGCTGCGCAGGGCCTGCAGAATATCACTCAGCGGCAGCTGGCGGGTCAGGTCGGGGTGTTTCTGGAGCATGTCCAGGGCGCGTTCCAGGGTGATGCCAGCCTCCAGCAGATACATTAATTGCTGGGTAAACTGTTCTGTCTGCTGATCTGCGTTACTGCGTGGTTGTCGTTGTTGCTGGGCCGTCGCACTCAATGGAATATGGCCACGGGCCTCCAGTGCCAGTAGTGCGCTTTGCTCATCCGAAGCCTGTATTTCGCCTTCCTGTAGCTCGCCTCCCTGGGTTAATGCCTTGAACTGAAATAGCGGCATATTATTCCTCCCGCGTGACCCGCAGGACCTCCTCGAAGGTGGTCAGCCCGGCAATGACTTTCTGGCAACCGTCGACATACAGGGTGAGCATGCCTTCGGCCACGGCGGCCTGCTGTAACTGATGGGCGTCGGCCTGTTGCAGAATCAGCTGCTGAATGACATCGCTGACCGGCAGGATCTCCATCAGGGCGACGCGGCCCTGATAGCCGCTCTGACTGCAGTGGTCACAGCCTCCGGGCTGGTAGAGCCTCAGCGTGTCGTCAGCGGTATCCGGGCAGGCCAGACGGAGGGTTTGACGCAATTCTGCCGACGGGCTGAAAGGCTGGGCGCAATGGTGGCACAGTTTGCGCACCAGGCGCTGGCCCACGGCGGCCAGCAGGGTGGAGGTCAGCAGGTAGTCAGCGACACCCATCTCCAGTAATCGGGTGATACAGCCTGCGGCCTGATTGGTATGCAGAGTGGAGAGCACCAGGTGGCCGGTCAGGGCGGACTGGACACAGATTTCCGCGGCCTGCTGGTCGCGAATTTCGCCGACCATGATGATGTCCGGGTCCTGGCGGACGATGGTGCGCAGGGCGCTGGCGAAGCTCAGACCAATGGTGTTATTAACCTGAATCTGGTTGATACCATCGAGCTTGTACTCGACCGGGTCTTCAACGGTGATGATTTTGCGCTCGGGCGTATTGAGCTGACGCAGGGCGGTGTACAGGCTGGTGGTTTTGCCGCTCCCCGTTGGCCCTGAGACAATCAGTAAACCGTTAGGCTGGGCCAGCAGCTGGTTGAGCTGAGTGTGTTGTGCCGGGCTGAGCCCCAGTTGTTCAAACGCCAGAATCAGGTTGTCGCGGCGCAGTAAACGCATCACAACCGACTCGCCATGGACGCAGGGCACGGTGGATACCCGGATGTCGAGCTGGCTGCCCTGCACCCGCAGGTTTATGCGGCCATCCTGGGGCAGGCGTCGTTCGGCGATATCCAGCCCGGCCATGATTTTGATTCGCGAGATAACGGCAGTGTTCATTTGTGCCGGGGGCGCGTCGATTGTCTGCAGGATGCCATCACAGCGCAGCCGGACGGTGAGGCTGTGTTCGAACGGCTCTATATGGATGTCAGAGGCGTTACGCTCCACAGCGCTGTGGATAAGCAGGTTGACCAGCCGGATGACCGGCGCTTCGCTGGCCATATCACGCAGCTGGTCAACGTTAACATCCTGATGGTCAGTGTTGCCATCCAGATCCCCCAGCAGTTGATCCATGGCTGAGTTGCTGCTGCCGTACAGGTCGTCGTAGAGCTGTTGCAGGGTGCTGTCGTCGGCGACGATCCGGCGGACGGTTTTCTGGCAGGCCAGGGCGACACTTTGCACGGCCAGTTCGTTGCTGGGGTCGGTCATGGCCAGGGTGATCTGCTGTTCGCTTTCGGCGATGGGCAATACACGGTGGCGTTGCAGAAAACCGGCTGACAGGGCGTCGCTGCAGAGTGCTTCTCGCGGGTAATGACGGGGCTCAAGCTGCGGCAGTTGTAGCAGTTCGGCCAGGCCCATGCTCAGGTCAGCCGCCGAGACCGTGCCCAGTTTCAGCAACAGCTGAGGCAGTCCGGTTTCATGCTGTTTTTCCTGCCAGAGTTTAACAATATGCTGACATTCGCCGCTGCTGAGGTTGGCGTGCTTTTGCAGCCAGGGCGTCAGGAGTTCTTCAAGAGGCGGTGGCTGGTGAACTGGCGTAACTCTCTGCATCTTTAGCCCTCCACTGGTTGATCGGTTGAGTCAGCACGGTTGGTAGTGTGTTAAAAGCCTGGTCAGTACCCAAGGTCAAATCGGTCGGGAAATGTGTCGTTTGGCGGGAAAAATTTCCCTGTTCTTACTGCCTTTACACGGAGACTCGGCCGTTCTCGATGGTTATAGGTGGTGAGTGCCGAAACGCTGCGAAGTTCCAGTTTTGCTATCAGATTCACAGGCTACTCTTTGATGGTTTTCGGGCTGAGGTTTAGATCATCGGCCAGCACAACACGAAAGAGGCTTTCCATCGACAGTGTCTCCTTGCTCAGGGGCTGAGCTGGAACAGTTGCCCGTTATGGCTGAGTATCAAGGCGGTGGGGCGTATTTCCTGCAGTTTCAGGCCTTGTGGCAGCGGGTCGCCTTCGTAGTACATGG
>JAIBDV010000237.1 GCA_024686055.1 Neptuniibacter sp. | reverse complement strand
GTTTGTCGATCGCTACCCCGGCCTGTCGTTGAAGCTGGTGCACGCCAACTGGGAAAATGAGTTCGATAATAATGGAGCCGACCTTTCTATTATGCATGGCCGGGGTAACTGGCCAGGCCGGGTCAGCGAGCCTCTGCTACAGCCGCTGTTACAGCCCTGCTGCTCGGTTCGACTGCGTGGTCTGCTCAGTGACCCGGATGATCTGCACTCACAACCTTTACTGGAAGTGATCGGTAACCGTCAGGGTTGGCAGCAATGGTTTGGCTGTGTCGGGCGGCCAGGCAGCGCCGCGCTGATTCGTCATCGGGTCGACAGTCTGGCCATGGCGTTTCAGATGGCGGAGGCCGGTCTTGGTGTTTTCCTGTGCTACAAAGACCTGCTGGCAGAGGGTGGCATACGTCATCACCTGCACCTGCCATTCGAGACGGCGCTGCCAACAGACGATAACTATTACCTGAGCTGGCCGGATGGCAAGCAGTTATCCCGATCGGCGCAGCTGTTTGTTGATTGGCTACGTGAAGAGGTAACGGTTTAAGGCAAAAAAAAGCCCGCACCGGAGGAGGGCGGGCGAAGCTATCAACAACTCAAGAATTGTGCCAGTCGCCTGCAGCCAGGGTGGCGAGGCGAGTGAGTACTTGCGGTAAAGTGTGCCCTGACAGATACTTTACATAAATAGCGATTATTCAATTCTTGTTTTAGGTTTTGGTAAAGTATTATGGCGACCGGAAAGCGATTGCTCGGCCAGGTCAGTGATATCGATCTGCGGCTGTTAAAGGTGTACCGCACGGTGGTGGAGTGTGGTGGGTTTGCTCAGGCGGAGGTGGAATTGAATGTGTCTGCCTCGGCAATCAGCATCAGCATGGCGGACCTGGAGAAGCGGCTGGGGCTGCGACTGTGTCAGCGTGGCCGGGCCGGGTTCTCATTGACCGATGAAGGCCGGGCGGTGTACGAAGCCTGTCAGCAGCTGTTTACCTCGCTGGAATCCTTCCGTAGCGAAATTCATTCCCTTCACGAACAGCTGCGCGGCGAGCTGGCAATCGGCATTACCGACAATATGGTCACCAGCCCGCGAATGCAGATTACCAATGCGCTGAAAGCCCTGCGGCTGAAAGGCGAAGGGGTCTGTATTCGGATTCGGATGATTGCGCCAGGTGAAGTGGAGCAGGGCTTGCTCGATGGCAAATTACACGTGGGTGTGGTGCCGGAGGTTAACCCTCTTAAAGGGTTGGAGTACCGACGACTGTACGAGGAAGAAACTCTGCTCTATTGCAGTGATGAGCATCCACTGTTTGACCGTGATGAGGCGGATATCAGCCTTGAAGCGCTGGAGCACTGTGATGCCGTTGACCCGACCTTTGCCGTGACCCCGGAGATTCGCGCTCAGTATCAGCAGCTGCATACCACCGCCAGTGCTTCAGATCGTGAAGGAATCGCCTTTCTGATTCTGACCGGGCTCTATATCGGATTTTTGCCATCGCATTATGCCCAGCGCTGGGTTGAACAGGGACGGATGCGGGTGTTACGCCCGGATCAGATGCACCATGCGGTGCATTATGCGGCCGTTACCCGTAAAGGGGTGCGGCCCAACCTGGTGGTTGAGACCTTTCTGAATGAATTGTCGGGTACGGAAGGGGACTGACCTGCGGGACGGGTGTCCCACCGGGAATTATCGACGTACGTTATTACGCCAGGGTGCCCAGACCATCACCCTGTGGTGATGGCCTGTATCAGGGTTTACTCAATACCCATCAGGGTGCGCGGCAGGTACAGCGCCAGGTCCGGGATAAAGGTGACAATCAGTACCATTGGCAGGTGGCCAAGCAGCAGGAACTTCAGCGTTGGGCCAATGTACTTATCCAGCGGTAGCTTACTCACCCCACCGGCCATATACAGCATCGGCGCACAGGGCGGGGAGACGTTACCCATCCCCAGGTTCACCCCGACGATCGCGGCAAAGTGGATCGGATGAATACCCAGCTGGCTTACTATCGGCAGGAAGATAATCGCCGCCAGTACCGCCCCGGAAATATCATCCACAATCATGCCAATCAGTAACAGCAACAGGTTGATGACCAGCAGAATAATAATGCGGTTATCGGATATCTGCAGCAAGGCATCGGCCAGCTGATTGGGGATCTGCTCCAGGATCATCGCCCGGCTCATAATGAACAGGAAGAACAGCACCGCCATAATCGACCCGGTGGTGATCACCGCACGGACTGTGGCGTCACCCAGTGACTGCAGGGTCAGCCCTTTATAGATATAAATCCCCACCGGAATGGCATAGATCACCGCAATGGCAGCGGCCTCTGTTGGTGTGGCGATACCACTGTAGATCACCCCCAGAATCAGCAACGGCATCAGCAGGGCAAAACTGGCCTTATAGCCAGAGCGAGCGACGCCTTTGCCGGCCTCAACAAAACTTAGCGGTGCTTCCACAGTAATGGAGGTGTTATTTCGCAGGAACCAGAAGTTAAGCCCGCAATAGATCACCGCCAGCATCAGGCCGGGAATAATCGTCGACAGAAACGCTGCGCCAACCGACAGCCCGCCGGTAATGGAGAAGACGATCATCGGAATACTGGGTGGAATCAGCAATGCCAGTACGGAGGAACAGGCGACCAGTGCAGTGGCGTGCCCGGCCGGGTAGCCTTCGCGCACCATCCGCGGAATCATGATCTGGCCGATGGCGGCAATGGCGGCGGAGGAGCTGCCGGAGATGGCACCAAACAGCGCACAGGTAATTACGGTTACCGCACCCAGCCCGCCTTTTATCCGGCCGACGAAGGAGTTAACGAAGTCGAGCAGTCGTTCAGAGATCCCGCCGACGGCCATTAAGGTGCCTGCCAGTACAAACAGCGGCAGTGCCAGCAGGGCAAAGCCACTGGCGGTGTTAAATCCGTGGGGCACCAGGAAAGAGATATTGTTGCCGGTGACCGCCGCAAACATCAGTGCGCCAATGCCGAAGGCAAAGGCCACCGGAATTTCGATCAGCAGCAGGACGATCACGACCAGCATGACCAGTAAGAAAGTAACCATTACTTCACCTCTTCGGCAGGTGCGGTTTTACGGTGACGCAGGATGTCGCGCAGTTCGGCGATGGTTTGCAGCAGAAAATAGCCAGCCATCATGGCAAAACCGACAATCATGCTGGCGCTCCACAGTCCTTTTGGCCACTGCAGATACAGGCTCATACGGCCCTTGTCGATAATAAACAGCGCATATTTGATGGCAAAAAACCCGAACACACAGGCAGCAACTACACAGACAGTGGAGCTGAAAAAACGGATCAGGCGGATTTTGAACGGGTCTTTGACGATCAGTGAGACCACGCCGCCATGGATGTGTTCGCGGACACGGGTGGCGTAACCCATGCCCAGGAAGTAAACCCAGACGCCGAGCAGGATAGCCGCTTCTTCGGTGCCACCGAAAGACGATTCCAGGCCGTAGCGCAGGATTACCTGGGCGAACATTAATACTGCCAGCATCAGGCCGGAGAAGATCATCATGGCGCGGAACGCCCGATCAAACTGTTTTTCCAGCCGGGTCAGCGCTTTTTCAAAGCCGCTGGTTTCATAGTCGGGAACAGCACTGGGGTGAACGGGAGGGTGAGTGGAGGACAATTCAGCATCATAGCTGTAAGAGTCCGCGCCGACCGGGGGAAGCGGCTTTTGTTGTATGGGTTGGTTCATGGTGGCCTCGCAGGTGCCGGTGGTGTGAACGGGCGGCTGTGTCGTCAGCCGCCCTCCAGGTGTGAGCAGCGCAGGGCTGCCCACGGTGGGGTTACTTCACACCGGCAATCGTGCGGATTTTATCCATGATCGGTTTGCCGACTTTCTTCTCCATCATCGGCCACTCGTTGGCGTACAGGATCTGTTTGGCTTTGGCGCGCTCTTCTTTGCTCAGCTCAACCACGTTGATACCGGCATCGCGGACTTTGGTCAGGAAGCCATCGTCGATTGCCTGCGCTTCGCTCCATATCGATTCCAGAGTCTTGTCGGCAGCAGCATCCAGCGCAGCGCGGTCTGTAGCGGACAGATCTTCGTACCAGCTTTTATTCACCAGCCAGAAAGCATGCTCAAAGTAGTCGCGGGTCAGTACGTAAGACTCCAGCACATCACGCATCTGCCAGATTTCTACCGCCGGGCCAAAGGCACGGCCATCGACGGTGCCCAGCTGCAAGCTGGTGTACAGCTCGGAGTACGGCATTGGAATGGCGTTGAAGCCCCAGTTTTTGAAGCGATCAATGGCAACCGGTACCGGTGGCACGCGCATTTTGATGCCCTTGGCATCTTCCGGGAAATTGGTTGGCTGCTTGCCGATACCTTTACGGATGGCCAGCGAGCCAAAACCGGTAGGGATGGTGCCCAGTGCTTTAAGGTCCAGGTCGGCCAGGATCTCATCGTAGATACCGACAATTTCGCCACCCGGGCCATAAATACGGCGGGCATCGTCCCAGTTATCCACCACAAAGCCCAGCCAGCTCAGGTCCAGCCGGTCGTCAAACTCGGAGGCGCCAAAGGTGATCGTCATCGGAATCACCCCCTGCATGCTCTGTTCGAACAGCGAGGTCCAGTCGCCCAGGTCGCCACCCGGGTGATAGCTGATTGCCAGATCGGTGGATTGCTTGCCCAGCTCAGTCTGAAAGGTTTCGGAGGTTTGATGGAAGATATGATCAGAGGGATAAGCGTGGGCAAGGATAAAGCTGTCTTTGGCCTGGGCGATGACCGGTGCGGTCAGGCTCAGCGACAGACCCAGCGCACAGGCGGTGACCAGTTTTTTCAGGGCGGTACGACGGTTAGATAACATCACATTTCTCCAGATCGACATTTTTTAATTTTTTTGTGTCTGCTCAGGAGTGTGCGACGGCTGCCGGTTGTGATGAATGTGAATTATGTAAATCTGGTTTAAGTAAATGGTTAACTAACCACCGACAGTTCTCTGGCGGAGGCCTGGCCTGATGGTTCAGGCCAGTATTTCTAACAATGAACGGAGCAGGCCGATACTGGAGACGCTGAGCAACAGAATCAGCGCCAGGTTGCGGAAATTGCCCTGGCTGGAGCGTTTGAACAGCCAGCTGCCCAGGCTGATGCCCAGCGTCATAGGAATAATTGCCAGTACACTGAGCTGGATAACCTCATCACTTAGCAGATCCTGATGGCCGATCCAGACCATGGCGTAGAGGTCAGTAATAATAAAATAAGCCACCAGCGTGGCGCGGGTTGCCACTGCTGAAAGCCCGCTATACAACATCATCAGCACGACTGGCAGGCCACCAATCGCTGCCGCACCATTGACGGCCCCGGAGATACAGCCGGTGATCAGCGGCAGCCGTGGACTGGCGTTTTTCTGTTTGATACCCAGTAACAG
>JAIBDV010000406.1 GCA_024686055.1 Neptuniibacter sp. | reverse complement strand
GTGGGTAAAGAGGTACATATGGGCGATCTGGCATCGGCCGAAGCCGCCGCTGCCGCCTATGACCCGGACGGTGTACCAGCCACCTGGCGCGCGATCAATCCAGCCGTGGGTGTTGAGAAAAACATGATGTACTGAGTTTGTTGTACAGGGCAGGTCAGCGCCCTGTAACCCGCAGGAGGATGGAAAGATTTTTAACAGTGATCCTCCTGTTATAAAGCCCGGTTTCGAGATGATTCCGGGCTTTTTTTATGTGGCCAGTACTGATCTGCGCTAAAGTCCGTGCTCGACTAAAAGGAGCCGGTATGGAACTGGATTTTGCACTGATTGTTATACTGTTACTCACCGGGCTGGGGGCAGGCACAGTCGATGCTATGGCCGGCGGTGGCGGGTTGATTACCTTGCCGGTATTGCTGGCCACTGGCATGAGCCCGGTTGAGGCGCTGGCCACCAACAAATTGCAGGGCAGTTTTGGCACCTTTGCTGCCAGCCGCTACTTCGTCAAGCACCAGCTGGTGGACTTGCGGCAGATGCGCGGGATGATCATCAGCACCTTTATCGGTGCTGTCGTCGGCACCATACTGGTCCAGCTGCTGGATACCTCCATGCTGGCCAAAGTCATGCCCGGCTTATTGGTGCTGATCGCGCTGTATTTTATGTTTTCGCCCCGTATCAGTGATCAGGACAGCGAACGGCGCATCAGCACCGGCCTGTTTACCGGCCTTATTGTTTCAACAATCGGCTTTTATGACGGCTTCTTTGGCCCTGGCACCGGCACCTTTTTCACCATCGCCTTTGTCTCGCTGGCCGGTTTCAGCCTGGCACGGGCCACCGCCCACACCAAAATACTGAACTTCACCTCCAATCTGGCCTCGCTGATCTTCTTTGCTCTGGGCGGCCATATCGTCTGGCTGGCCGGAATGATTATGGCCGTGGGCCAGCTGGTGGGTGGCCAGATCGGTGCAAAACTGGTGGTCAGCAAAGGCACCCGGTTGATCCGGCCACTGATTGTGGTGGTTACGCTGGTGATGTCGGCCAAACTGCTCAACGATCAGTTTGGTGAACAATTGCTGGGGATATTGTGATAGAGAGGTTAGCCAGAACAGCCGGTGATGCTGTTCTGGCAGGGGATACAGCAGAGGTCAGGGCTTCTCAACAATATCGGCACGGGTGCTGTCGAAAAATTCCAGCACTTCTTGTGACTCTCGGGCAGGGACGCCGAATTTACCCAGTGTATTTTTAAGGGCGGTGATCAGTGTATCCCAGTCCTGTTGGCTGATACGCATCCCTTTATGAGACAGCTTCATTTCACGGCCGGTGTAGTACAGCGGGCCACCGGCCTTGGCGACAACAAAATCAACAATCAACTGCTTCTCTCGGGTAATACCGTCGTCACCCCGGTGCGCCCAGAAGCGGCCCAGTTTTTCATCGGCAGCAATCTGTAGCACAACATCATCAACAACAGCGCTGATCGCATCAAAGCCACCCAGCCGGCTGTAAAGCGAGCTATCGCTGTCAGCCTGTGCTGTGGCTGTTGTCAGAGTAAAAGCAATGGGAATAATACAAAGCAGGGCTGATTTTCTGATACGTTTTAGCATGATATTTCTCCGGTTTTAACTATATTGCTCTTTGATCGTTAAGCAGCAATATAATGGTATTGAATTATGCCGGATGTCAGAAATTATAATTATGAATAGCTATATTTTTAAATATTATAAATGATCACCGTTTATACTGTTTTGGTCGATTTGTTTCGAGGGTTTTTATGGCCTTCCAGCGTGAGTGAGGCCTGAGTTATATACCTGATGAATGACTCTATATGCGCAGGAACAGACCCCTCTCTGGACCAGGCCCACTGGAAGTCAAACCAGGCGGGTTGGCCTTTTGTAAGAAAGAGAGGGTATTTCTCTTTATAGTCCTTCGAAATTTTGGCAGCGGGCAGAATCCCGGCCCCAATGCCCAGTGCAGCCCAGTCTTCGATGACCTGGTAGCTCATTGCCTGGCCTGGGTAGGTGCTGTACTGTGCCTGGCGTTGCGTGAAAATTTCATCAAGTGCCGCGTTGAGCCCACAGCCACCACCGGTCAGAATCACTGGCGTTACTGGTAGCTCAGATAGCTCGAATGCCACGCGGTTAAAACTTTGTGGGTCATCCAGTGCAGGCAGGTAGAACAGGTTGTCCTGATAAAACAGGCAGCCGCTTTCACCTTCAGTAAGCTGGTTGCCAGGGCGTATCTGGATATCAATCTGCTGTTTCTCACTTCGCTCTGTCAGCTCCTCAATAAAGCATTCTTTGAAGAATACGGATACCTCGGGGTGGGCTTTCCTGAACGGAATGAGCACTGAATTCAGCCGTTGCATATCGACCAGTGGCGAGAAGCCGATGCGTAATAACTGGTGGGATGGATTGTGAAAAGCATGTGCTGCCTGTAATAACTCATCCCGGCTATGCAGTATTTCTTGCATTCGCGGTAGCATCATATCGCCAAACGGCGTTAATTCTACGCTGCGCGTGGTTCGCTTAAATAACCGCCCGCCTAATTCATCTTCTAACTGAGAAATCGCATTTGACAACGTCGGTTGGGTGGCAAAACTGAGTTCAGCCGCCCGGCTGAATGAACAGGTTTCTGCAACATGAATAACAAACTGGAGCTGTTTAAGGTTCATAATGCGATCCATTTAATTATCAAATAAATGATATTT
>JAIBDV010000061.1 GCA_024686055.1 Neptuniibacter sp. | reverse complement strand
GTTACGGCGCAGGGTCAGTTCTTCATCATTATCCTGCTGCAGAGCGGCAATTACCTTATCACCCAGTTTCGGGTCATGGTCGCGGCCCAGCCGGATCAGGATATCGGTGGGGGAACCGAAGGTCTGCACGATCGCATCATCGTAACCGGCCGTTTCCAGCTGATTGCGGATCATGTTCAGATCAGCAGGCTGTTCATAGCCGACTTCAACCAGCGAGCCGCCGGTGAAATCCAGCCCCAGCTTCAGGCCGTTAACCGCCAGTGCGCCAATTGACAGTACCAGCAGGATGACCGAGAGCGCCGCCGCCAGTTTGCGCGGCCCCATGAAGTTATAAATCTTTACTGTAGACATGGTTGCAGCCTCCTCAGATCGCCAGCTTGGTCACGTTGCGACCGCCGTAGGTCAGGTTTACCAGCATCCGGGTTACCACAATAGCGGTAAACATGGAGGTAACAATGCCGACCGACAGGGTGATAGCGAAGCCTTTCACCGGCCCGGTACCCATGGCAAACAGAATGATTGCTGCCAGCAGGGTGGTGATATTGGCATCAAAGATGGTGGTAAAGGCACGCCCGAAACCGGCACTGATCGCCGACTGCGGTGGCAGGCCATTGGCCAGCTCCTCTTTGATACGGGCAAATATCAGCACGTTAGCATCCACCGCCATACCCACCGTCAGAACGATACCGGCGATGCCTGGCAGTGTCAGCGTGGCCGACAGCATCGACATCACCGCAATAAGCAGTACCAGGTTCAGGGTCAGCGCGACGTTGGCTAGCAGGCCGAACACTCGGTAATACAGCGCCATAAAAATCAGCACCAGAGCGAAGCCGATCTGCACGGAGGTGACCCCAAGCTCGATGTTCTGCGCACCCAGGCTGGGGCCGACAGTACGTTCTTCAACGAAGTAGATCGGTGCCGCCAGTGCACCGGCGCGCAGCAGCAGTGCCAGTTCGGAAGATTCGCCCGCGCCGTCCAGGCCGGTGATACGGAACTGATTGCCCAGTACGCTCTGGATGGTGGCCAGTGAGATGATGTTCTTCTCAACGTAAGGCACGCGCTGCTCGACCAGTTCACCATTGATGGTCTTCTTGACCGTCCGGCTCTTATGCTCGACAAACAGTACCGCCATCCGGCGCTTGACTGCGTTACGGGTGGTGCGGGCCATCAGCTCGCCGCCCTGGGAGTCCAGGGTGATGGATACCTGTGGCTGACCATTCTCGTCAAAGGTCGAGGCGGCATTGGAAACGTTATCACCTTTGATGATGATATCTTTTTCCAGCGTTGCCTTACGGCCCGGTTCACTACGGAAAGGGTAGCTCTCGGTGCGACCTTTGGATGCCTGCGGGGAGGCTTCCAGACGGAACTCCAGGGTGGCTGTTTTACCAATAATACGCTTGGCAGCGGCGGTATCCTGGATACCTGGCAGCTGTACCACGATACGGTTACGGCCCTGACGCTGTACCAGCGGCTCGGCCACGCCCAGCTCGTTAACACGGTTACGCAGGGTGGTCAGGTTCTGTTTAAGGGCGTAGTCCTCAATGGAGCGAATTTCCGCTTCAGTCAGATTCACCACCACATAGAAGGCACCGTTGGCATCTTCGTCGGTCACCAGGAACTGCTGGTAATCCTTGCGCAGTACACTCAGTGCCTGATCACGGGTATCTGCCTTGGTGAATTTTACTGCCAGTGAACCGTCAGCGCGGGTTTCCACGGTGCGGTAGCGCAGTTTGTCTTCGCGCAGGCGAGACTTGATCTCGGAGGCGTAGTTTTCCAGCTTGGAGCCGACCGCCTGAGGCAGATCTACTTCCAGCAAGAAATGCACACCGCCGCGCAGGTCCAGACCCAGCTTCATCGGTCCGGCACCCATGCTGCTCAGCCAGTCAGGGGTAGTCGCCGCCAGGTTGAGGGCAACAACATAGTTTTCCCCCAGTGCCTCGGCGATGATGCCTTTGGCTTTGAGCTGAGCGTCACCGTCATTAAAACGGATCAGACCGGATTTCTTGTTGAGTTCGATGCTTTTAACGTCCACACCTTCACGCTCCAGTACGGCGCGGGTACGGTCCATCATCGGCTGGTCCACTTCAAAGGCAGCACGGCTGCCGGACAGCTGAATAGCATAGTCATCAGGGTAAAGGTTCGGGGCTGCGTAGAGCGCGCCAAGCGCCAGCACTACGAGAATCAGCAGGTTTTTCCACAACGGGTAACGGTTGAGCATAGGCTCCCATCCCTGTCAGGCCGCGCACCCGGAATGGGCTGGTAACAGGCCTGGGTTTAATGAGTGAATGTAAGTGAAGAGAGTAAAACGCCACTGTGAGACAGTGGCGTTAAAGGGCGGCAATCAGATGTTTTTGATTGTGCCTTTTGGCAGGGCAGCGCCAATGTGCAGTTTCTGGAACTTCAGCTCAGTGCCTTCGCTTACTTCCAGGACCACGTAAGCATCGTCCAGACGAACGATTTTGCCAATGATGCCACTGCTGGTTACCACTTCGTCGCCTTTACCCAGCCCGCCGATCAGAGACTTATGCTCTTTAGCGCGCTTGGCCTGTGGACGCCACATGAAGAAGTAGAAGATCAGACCGAAGCCGACCAGAAACAGCAGATTAAACATCTCCGGGTTTGCAGCACCAGCTGCAGCGCCTTCAGCGTACGCGGGGGAGATCAAAAAGCTCATTCAGCTTTCTCCTGATAACAATAAAAAAATTAGGACGTTTGCTCTGGCAGCGCAGGCGTTTCAAGGCCACGCTGACGGTAGAAGTCGTCAACAAAGTCGCTCAATTTACCCTGTTCAATCGCCTGGCGCAATCCAGCCATCAGGGTCTGGTAGTAGCGCAGGTTATGGATGGTGTTGAGCTGGGAACCCAGGATCTCGTTGCACTTGTCCAGATGGTGCAGATAAGCGCGGCTGAAATTCTGACAGGTATAACAGTCACACTGATCATCGACAGCAGCGGTACTGGTTTTGTTCGCCGAATTGCGGATCTTTACGATGCCGGTATGGGTAAACAGGTAGCCGTTACGGGCGTTACGGGTCGGCATCACGCAGTCGAACATATCGACCCCGCGGCGTACCCCTTCCACCAGATCTTCCGGGCGGCCGACGCCCATCAGATAGCGCGGCTTATCTTCTGGCATTTTATGCGCCAGATGATCGAGCACCTTCATCATCTCGTCTTTAGGCTCGCCCACAGACAGGCCGCCGATGGCGTAACCGTCGAAGTCGATTTCGCTCAGGCCATCAAGCGATTCATCACGCAGGTGGTCGTACATGCCGCCCTGAATGATGCCGAACAGTGCCGATGGGCTGTCGCCGTGGGCATCTTTGGAGCGTTTGGCCCAGCGCAGAGACATGCGCATGGAGTCCGCCGCTTCCTGTTCGGTGGCTGGGTAGGGGGTGCACTCATCAAAGATCATCACGACATCGGAGCCCAGCTTGCGCTGTACTTCCATGGAGCGTTCCGGGGTCAGGCTGACTTTGGAGCCATCGATCGGCGACTGGAAGGTCACCCCCTGCTCGGTGATCTTGCGCATTTTGCCCAGGCTGAACACCTGGAAACCGCCGGAGTCGGTCAGGATCGGCTTGTTCCACTGCATAAAGTCATGCAGGTCGCCGTGCTGCTCGATAACCTCGGTGCCAGGGCGCAGCATCAGGTGGAAGGTGTTCCCCAGCAGGATGTGGGCGCCGGTCGCTTCGACATCACGCGGCAGCATGCCTTTAACCGTGCCATAGGTACCCACCGGCATAAATGCTGGAGTTTCTACGGTGCCACGGGGAAATTTCAGACGGGCACGGCGGGCTTTGCCCTCAGTGGCGACCGTCTCGAACTGCATAAAACATTCTCGACTCATGGTGTCTCCGAACTTCCGCCGCTGACAGCCAGCTGGCGGCTGATAAACATGGCATCACCGTAACTGTAGAAACGGTAACGCTCGGTAACGGCTTGCTGGTAAGCCTGCATCGTATGGTCGTAACCGGCAAAGGCACTGACCAGCATAATCAGGGTGGATTCCGGCAGGTGGAAGTTGGTGATCATGCAATCCACGCTGCGAAATTCATAACCAGGGAAGATAAAGATATCGCTTTCGCCGCAGAACGGTTTGATCTCACCGTCACGGCTGGCGCTTTCCAGGCTGCGCACGCTGGTGGTACCCACAGCAACCACCCGGTTGCCACGCTTACGCGTCGCCTTAACCGCCTCGACCACGGTTTCAGACACCTCGATATACTCGCTGTGCATGATGTGGTCTTCGACCTTATCAACCTTCATCGGCTGGAAGGTGCCTGCGCCAACGTGCAAGGTAACAAAGGCGGTTTCCACGCCCTTGTCCTGCAGCTGGGCCAGCAGAGCATCATCAAAATGCAGCCCGGCGGTGGGTGCGGCCACCGCGCCAGGGTTCTTGTTGTAGACGGTCTGGTAGCGTTCGCGGTCCGACAGCTCGTCGTCACGGTTCATATAAGGAGGCAGTGGCATATGGCCATGCTGCTCCAGCGCATCCAGCAGTGAACCGTCCTGATTGAAACGCAGTTCAAACAGGTTCTCGTGGCGGCCGGTGACATCGGCTTCCAGTCCACCGTCCAGCACAATCTTAGTACCGGGTTTAGGTGAGCGGCTGCAGCGGACGTGGGCCAGCACATGGTGCTGATCAACAATACGTTCGATCAGCACTTCGAGCTTGCCGCCGCTCTCTTTCTGGCCAAACAGCCGTGCCGGGATCACGCGGGTGTCGTTAAACACCACCAGGTCACCGGGTTCAATCAGCGTCAGTACATCACTGAAAACGCGGTGCGTCAGGGCACCGGTATCGCCGTTCATGCACAGCAAGCGGCTGCTGCTGCGCTGCTCCAGCGGATAGCGAGCGATCAGCTCATCCGGAAGCTCAAAATGGAAATCGTTAACCTGCATCGGGGATGTCGATAATACGTCTGAGGAAAGCGGCGCAGTGTACCGGAAACTGCGCCAGTTTTCAGGCAAATTACGGCGCGAAAAGATCAGTCAGCCGCGGGCCTAGAACAGAAACTGCAGTCGATCATCTTTGATCTGGATATCACGCAGCATCTTGGCCGCCAGCTTCTCTTCCAGGCTGTTATCCAGCTGATACACCGGGACCGTTTTCAGATGCTCGGCGGCCATCTGCTGCAGCTGCTGTACGTAGGGTTGCAGTGCCGGTGGCAATGGCTGGCCCCAGCTCTCTACCGTTGGCTCGGCCAGAAAAATCTGCCCCTTGTCATAGCGCAACCCCGATGCCAGTACCGGGTTGAAGGGCGCTTCGAGCTTGATCGGCTGGCCAAAAATCTGCAGCTGGCCGCGCAGTACCCCGGTTAACTGGCTGATGGCCCGGCCACCGCGCTGGCTTTGCAGATCCACCGCAATATCTTCGATATGGTATTGCAGCTGCAACTGGCCAGCCTGTAGCCGTAAAGGCTGGTTGTTCTGCGTTGCCAGCTGGCGTTCAATCCGCTGATTAAGCTGGCTCTCCGTGATGGAATTCTGCTGACAGCCTGCCAGCAGCAGCGTACAACCCAGCCCGACACCGGCCAGCGCAAAAGAACGTAGAGACATCGCAATACTCCAGCAAGTCAAAAGATAACCGCCAGTGTATGCCAGGTGCCAGGTGGGTAAAAGCGGCTCTTACACTGGCTCTATATGCAATCGGCTGCCCAGGTGCTCTGGCCGGGGTGGCTGGTTGCAGAACGGCGCGACCGGCTGGTTACTCATGGCGTTGTAAACAAAGAACACATTGGAACGCGGGTCCGGGGTGATGTTGCCGTTGGAGCCGTGCATTACGTTGCAGTCAAAGATGATCACGCTGCCGGGGTTGCAGCAGGCGGCAGTAATACAGCTTTGTTCCGCTAGCTGGCTGAGCTGAGCATCGCCCGGTACGCCGACTTCCTGCTTCTGTAGTGAGCGGGCGTAGTTGTTGTCCGGGGTTTCGCCTTCGCAGACGACATACTGGCGATGGGAGCCAGGGATCAGCATCAATGGGCCGTTGTTCTCGCTGTTGCGGGTCAGCGGGATCGACATGCTCAGGGTGCGCATCCGGGGCAGGCCATCTTCTACGTGCCAGGTTTCAAAATCTGAATGCCAGTAAAACTCTTGACCGCGAAAGCCGGGTTTGTAATTCACCCGTGACTGGTGGATGTAGACCTGATCATCCAGCAGGTAGCGGGCAATGTCGGCAAGTTTCGGGTTGGCGGCCAGTTGGCGGAACACTGGGCTATGCTGGTGAACCTGGAACATGGAACGCATATCGCCACTTTCCAGCTCGGTAATGGTCTGTTGCGGGTATGTCTGTGCACCGTGCAGGCGCAGCCGTTCCAGCTCATCCTGTAGTGTCTGTAGCGATTCACCGGTAAAGACGTCTTCGATAATCAGGAAGCCGTTACTTTCGTAGGCCTGAACCTGTGCCGGGCTAAGCGGGCCGGGGCTGTTGGGTGCTGCGTAGACGACCGGGTCCAGTCGTTCGGTGAGGCGGGCCGTTTGCTGGCCACGGGAAGGGTATAGATCAGAGTGTTGTGTTGTGCCGGGCATACTGTCTCCTTGTATGGCAGCCGAAAGGGAACGGCAGCCACAGGGCTGCCGGTCACCGGGGAGGGCAGGGCTTACAGGCTTTCGGCCTCCAGCTCATAGGCCCCTTCAGTGTTATGGACTTCCTTGCCATTAAGCGGCGGGTTAAACACGCAGGCCATTACCATCTCTTCACTGGCACGCAGGATATGTGGGTCATGCTTGTCCAGGATATACAGCGTGCCCGGGCCAATGGGGTGACGCTTGCCATCGGCCAGTGTTTCTACTTCACCTTTACCGGACACGCAGTACACTGATTCCAGATGGTTCTGGTAGTGCATACGGAAATCCGCACCTTTATAGATGGTGGTGATGTGGAACGAAAAGCCCATGTTGTCCTCTTTCAACAGCATGCGGGTACTTTCCCAGTTGCCATCGGGTGAGGTGATACGGCGGCTGCTCTGTTCAGCGGTTTTCAGGTCTCGTACGATCATGGATCACTCGCTCGCTCAGTCGTGAATAACAGTGGAAGTCGGATGGCCGTGGCGGGGCGTCAGACTGCCAGTGGCAACGGCGGGAAATAGGCTTTGCGCTCAGGGATGGTGTCAGCCTGCTGGCACACTTCCTTGATCGCTGCTTCGACAATGCCGATACCGCGGGCCAGGTTTTCATCGCTGATGGTCAGTGGGCAGAGGAACTTGACCACGTGATCATCCGCGCCGCTGGTCTCGATCATCAGGCCGTTGCGGAATGCTGCGCGGGTGATGTTGCCAGCCAGCTCGCCATTCACGCAGCTGATGCCCCGGAACATGCCACGGCCACGGGGGGTGAAGTTACCTTCGCCGTATTTCTCGACAATTTCCTCTAGCCGCTGGGCAATGAAATCGCCTTTACGCTGGATTTCGCTGGCGAAGCTGTCATCCGACCAGTAATGGTCGATGGCTGCCCGCGCCGTAATGAAGGCCAGGTTGTTACCACGGAAGGTGCCGTTATGCTCACCGGGTTTCCACAGATCCAGCTCCGGGCGGAATAACACCACAGCAAACGGCAGACCGTAGCCGCTGAGTGATTTGGACAGGGTGACGATGTCCGGTTTGATACCCGCCGCTTCAAAGCTGAAGTAGGTGCCGGTACGGCCACAGCCCGCCTGAATGTCATCAATAATCAGCAGGACTTCATGCTTCTTGCAGACCGCATCCAGCGCGCGCAGCCAGTCAAAGCTACAGGCGTTGATGCCGCCTTCGCCCTGCACGGTTTCAACAATCACGGCGGCCGGTTTGTCTATGCCGCTGCTGGAATCTGTCAGTACTTTGTCGAGGTATACCGTGGTGTCGATATCATCGCCCAGGTAACCATCGTAAGGCATACGGCTGCTGCCGTTCAGGCTGACCCCGGCGGCCCCACGGTGATGGGAGTTACCGGTGGTGGCCAGTGAACCCAGGCTGACGCCATGGAAGCCATTGGTAAACGAGATCACGTTTTCCCGGCCGGTAATATTACGCGCCAGCTTCAGCGCCGCTTCCACGGCATTGGTGCCGGTGGGGCCGGTGAACTGCATCACGTAGTCAAGCTGACGCGGTTTGAGGATCTTCTCGTTGAAGGTCTGCATAAACTCGCCCTTGGCACGGGTATGCAGATCCAGGCCATGGGTAATGCCGTCGTTGTTGATGTATTCCAGTAATTTTTCTTTGAACAGTGGGTTGTTGTGGCCATAGTTCAGCGTGCCTGCGCCGGCCAGAAAATCCAGATACTCATTGCCGTCTTCGTCGTAAAGAAATTCCCCCTGAGCACGGTTAAATACCCGTGGAAAGGCGCGGGCATAGGATTGTACTTCGGATTCAATTTCTTCAAAGATCTTCATGTGTATTCCTCTGTTGTAAAAAGACTTAAATCTGGTTGGCAGGGCGCTGCAGTGGTCCGATCCGGAACAGCAGCTCACTGTCATGCAAACCTGCAAAGTGACGGTCCTGATCGAAGAGCACGCTGCGCTCACCGGCGCACACATAGTGGCGGGCGATGCTGTTGAACAGTGCCCAGGAGGCGTCGTTATCTGCGGTAATGGTTGTTTCCAGAAGCCGGATGTCCTGGTTCTGCGGGCGTTCCAGCAGGTGCTGAATCATGCGGCTGGCCAGTTTTTTCCCCCGCGCCAGCGGGCTGACAGCCACCTGCCAGATGAACAGAACCTCAGGGTTCTCGGGTAATCGGTAACCACTGACAAAACCAACCACCTGTGACGCGTCACAAGCAATCGCAGACGTCGCTGAAAAGTGACTGCATTGCAGCAGGTTGCAGTAGGTCGAGTTGCTGTCCAGCTCGGGTATTGATGAAACCAGCTGGTTAACTGCCTGGCCATCGGTACTGACGGGCGGGCGAATATTGATATTCATAATATGCTTCGGTGTCTAAATTTTAGTGATTCTAATGTTTAGTATTTCGAACCTCTTTATTGTAAAACATATAGCAGTCTCGATTGCAAGCTAAGCTTTTATGTCGTATTTGGTCGAAATTATGACGTTTTTGGTATGAATGCTCAGGATTTTGTCGGTATCTTTATTGTTATATGCTTAGATATTCTAATTAAATCAGAGTGTTTAAGTGCAGTGGTTGCTAACGCCTGGCGGATGTCTGTACAATTCTTGTCCTTTGTTTGTTGAGCTATTTAGAAATACGATGAAAGACAGTCAGAAATCGCTGGTGTTGTTGCGACAGATAATTCGTTCTACCGATATGCAAGAGAAGGAAATCAGCCGTCTGATTGGTCTGACGTTACCGCAGCTGATCCTGATGCAGGCGTTGCGGGAAATAGGCCAGATGACCCCCGGTGAGCTGTCAAAAGAGGTGGTGCTGACTCAGGCAACGGTCACCAGCATCCTCGACCGGCTGGAAAAGAAAAAGCTGATCCTGCGCGAGCGAGGTTCGGAAGATAAACGCAAGGTCTGGATCAGCCTGACCGATGAAGGTATCGAGCTGATGAAAGGCGCGCCAGCCACCCGGCAGGAGCTGTTTGTCCGTCACTTTGAAGATATGCAGCCCTGGGAGCAGTCGATGATTGTCGCCAGCCTGGAACGGGTGGCCTACATGCTTAACGCACAGCACCTGGATGCGGCACCCGTGCTTGATATCGGCCAGCTGGATCGGGCCTCGGAGGATGCGTCAGAGTAGTTGCTCCCCGCATCAGATTGATGACAGATCAGGCTGATGATTGTGTGATAAAAGCCGCATTAACCCTGGTTTTGCCAATTGTGTTGCATTGACCATTGACGGCGCCTGATTAGGCCCTATAATACGCCCCCTACGAGATGCCAGTGTGATGGAATTGGTAGACATGACGGATTCAAAATCCGTTGCTTAACGGCGTGCCGGTTCGAGTCCGGCCACTGGTACCATTTCGTAAAACTTAGAAGCCTGCTTATTATGAGCGGGCTTTTTTGTGCCTGAAATTTGTATCACCTCTTGAGCTGTTTCATCGTGGTCTGGCGGGTATCACCTCCAGGCCCAGTTTGAGAACTATCAGGGCCTTGATAATTCCTTACCGCAACTGATTCAGGAAGCTGTTGCTGAGTCTGTTATTCAGCGTTTTGAAACCTGCTATGACTGTCTGTGGAAGGTGGTTAAGCGCTATATGGTTGAGGAGCTGGGGCTGGCTGAAGTTCCCAACAGCGCAAAGCCCATCTTTCGTATTGCCAATGAAAACCAGTGGCTGATCTATGCCGATAGCCGTGTAGCTACCTCCCATGACTACAGTGGGGAGAAAGCCAAAGCTGCGCTCTTGCTGATGGGAGGCTTCGTGCCTGATGCTATTCAGCTATATACCCATTTAAGCGGGGAGCCGTGGAATGTCGCAGAGTAACGACCTGCAACTCTCTGATAGTGAGGTTGCAGAAGTTCGCGCCTGTCTCCAGCAATATCTGCCCGGCACAGCGGTCTGGGCCTATGGTTCCCGTGTAGTCGGGAATGCCAAACCGTATTCAGATCTGGATCTGGTTGCCTTTTCTGAACCGAGCCAGCAGATGTGTATCTCTGAACTGCGTGAAGCCTTTAAAGAAAGCAGCCTGCCTTTTCGGGTGGGTCTGTTTGTATGGGCGCAGATACCGGAGAGCTTTCGGGGCAATATCCAGGCATGTTATCGGGTGGTGCAGGACCGAAAATAAACAGGCTTTGGTGGGGGTCGGTAGGGTGGGCAAAAGCGCGAAGCACT
>JAIBDV010000300.1 GCA_024686055.1 Neptuniibacter sp. | reverse complement strand
GTTTCTTTAACCTCTTCCATCACGATGTAGCTTTTTGAGTTTTTCACGCCGGGTAGTGTTAAGAGCATATCGCCCAGTAATTCTCGGTACTGAGACATATCGCTGATACGGGCTTTGATCAGGTAGTCGGCATCACCGGAGACCAGATGGCATTCCAGCAGGTAGGGCAGCTGGCTGACCGCCTGGTTGAAGCGCTCGAAAGCATCGGGGGACTGGTAAGACAGCGATATTTCCACAAATACCAGCATGCTGTACTGCAGTGCTTCCGGGTTTATACGAGCGTGGTAGCCTTCAATTACACCGTCTTTTTCCAGCCGTTTGACCCGCTCCATACAGGGCGTTGTCGACAGCCCTACCCGGTCAGCCAGTTCGGTATAGGAGATCCGCCCCTCGCGTTGCAGAATACGCAGAATGTTACGGTCAATGCGGTCAAAGCGGCGGTGTTTGGTGGGAGGCATACGGCTAGCCATAGTTAATCCTGTTTTACTGTATTTGTTAGATTATTATTCTGTTGATACGTCTAATACAAACGGATTTTCTGCATTTGTTGCCATAGAATAGCAATTATTCTTGTCACCTACCATACAACAAATACAACAGGTGTCGTACTGATGACAACGGTTCTGGTGCTTTTGCATCTGGCGCGCTGTGGTTCGCCGTTCCTGTAAGGCCTGATCTGGGCCGCCTGTCTTTTTGTCGGCTATCACTGATGGTTGTATGTAAGTGATCGATCCGTTATTGAATTTTGCCTGAGCTTTGCGTTTGTCGCAGGGCGGGCCTGGTTTATTGATTACCCATCCGTTAATGCCAATCTCACTGGATGGATTTTTGTCGGGGCATTTTATGCCCCGTTTTTTTCGCTTTAAATCAGGCTGGGAACACGCCATAGTGCGCTAGCCCGGACCCTCCTGCATCGGGCGTTCAATAACAGAAATAACAGTAAGGAACAGATATGAACAGAAGCATTATCAATACAGAAAACGCCCCGGCCGCCATTGGTACCTACTCTCAGGCCGTGAAAGTTGGTCAGACGGTTTACATCTCGGGTCAGATTCCCCTGAATCCAAAGACAATGGAAGTGGTTGAAGAAAGCTTTGAAGCTCAGGCTGTACAGGTGTTTGAAAACCTGCAGGCCATTGCGCTGGCAGCGGGTGGTTCGCTGGCTGAGTGCGTGAAGCTGACCATCTTGCTGTCAGATATGAGTCACTTTGCCACTGTTAACGAAGTGATGGCGCGCTACTTTAATGAGCCATACCCGGCGCGGGCCGCTTTTGCGGTGAAGCAGCTGCCAAAAGACGTTGATATTGAGATCGACGCAGTGATGGTAACCGCCGAGTAAACCGGCGCGTATAACACCGGTGGCGAACCTTTGCGGGTTGCGCCATTGGTGCGAAAAAATGCAGGAGGAGCCTTTTTATGAGTCGTCAGGCGAGAGCACTGATCAACCTGGATGCTATTCGGAATAACTACCGGTTAGCCCGTTCACAATCCCCTGATAGCCAGGCGGTTGCTATTGTTAAGGCGAATGCCTACGGCCATGGTGCTGTGCCGGTTGCCCAGGCGCTGGAAGCTGAAGCGGGTGCCTTTGGTGTGGCCTGCATTGAGGAGGCGCTGGAGCTTCGTCAGGGTGGGATTAAAGCGCCAATACTGCTGCTTGAGGGGGTTTTTCAGCCTGAAGAGCTGCAGCAGTGTATTGAGCTGAACTTCTGGACGGCGCTACACAGCGAGTTTCAGATTGATGATATTGCGGCGTTGCCTGAAGGTGCTGGACTCACCGTCTGGCTGAAGATGGACTCGGGTATGCATCGACTGGGTATTCTGCCAGAAAATTATGAGGCAGCGTATCAGCGGCTGTCAGCCCTGCCACAGGTAAAAGAGGTGGTGCTGATGTCTCACTTTGCCTGTGCAGATGATCTTGATGATCAGTGTACCGTGACGCAGCTGGCTACCTTTCAGCAGGCTACCGCGAATATTGACGCCCCGGTCAGTCTGGCGAATTCTCCGGCGACGCTGGGCTGGCCTGGTGCCCATCAGGATATTCTGCGGCCGGGCCTGATGCTGTATGGTGCGTCCCCTTATGGGGTTGAGCACCCGCAGGCAGCGAAGCTGCAACCCGCGATGACGCTGTTGTCAGAAGTTATTGCAGTGCGCGAGATTCCGGCCGGTGAGAGCGTGGGGTATGCCGCCAGCTGGACGGCTGAGAAGGTCAGCCGAATCGGTACGGTTGCCATGGGTTACGGTGATGGTTTTCCGCGTCACGCCCGTAGTGGTACGCCAGTGATGATTGATGGTCAGCGAAGCTGCATTGTGGGTCGGGTGTCCATGGATATGATCACGGTTGATCTGACGGATCTGCCAGAGGCTGTAGTGGGTAGTACGGTTGAGTTCTTCGGCGAGAGCCTGTCGGTGAATGAAGTTGCCAGCTGTGCCGATACCATCCCTTATACCATGATGACTTGTCTGACGCCGCGTATCCCGCGTATTTATAGCGGCCGTTAAGTTATCGCCTGGCTGGGTCTGTTTCGATAACGCTGTTTGTGTTGTCAATGGATTCAGCTAGTTTCTCTCTCCCTTCGTTGTTTGCGTTACCTCTCCCTGTTGTTTATATGCTGAATTTCTGCTTTTTGACTTCTGTGTTGCCTGATTAGAATAATTGGGAAGATAGCCTGTCTGTGCTGTGCGGGGCTGCTACGCTTATTTTATGAGTTCAATGAAGCGTGAGGGGCTGGTGATGGAGCCGTGCCGGAATCTCTCAAAACAGACTGAACGGCCCATCGTAAGGTTGCTGAATGCTTTTGAACGGCGTCGGCTTGAAATTAAGCGTTTGATGGTCAGTTATGGTGTGCATCACTTTCGTGTGCTGCGCTGGAATTTTGATGACAATGTTGCGTTTGGTGCTCAGGTAGGAGAGCCGGATGTTTATCTGTTTCGCGAACTGGCGCTGGAGGTTGAAGTGCAGGGGGTTGTCGCGGTGCTGTGGCTATGCGATGAGCTAAATCTGGAGGAATCGCCAGCGTGTCTGTGTCCGGTGTACGGTGATGAGTGGACGCTGGGGCGCAAGGCGAAGTTATCGCTGCTGTTTGGGCAGCCGGTTGAGGAGGGGAGTGTTTATCCCTGGGTATATGTGCCAGAAGGTGGGCTCACCCTCTGGCTCAATGGCTACCCGTTAAAAGCCTGACCCTGGCGGGCAGCTTTTAACGGGGATTGCCTCGGGCTGATATCAGCCGCGGTCACCACCATCACGGCGAGGACCATTGTTGCGATCGCCCTGGCGTGGCGGACGCTTGCTGCGATGTGGGCGCTGGCCATCACGTGGGCCATTGCCACGGCGAGGGCCGCCTGGAGCAGGGCCGCTACGCTGATGGATAGAGATATCCACTTCGCTGGATGCTTTCAGGTCCAGACGCTGGCCGCAGATAACAACGCGACGCAGCAAGCCCATGGTTTCTTCTGGCATGCCAGCGGGCAGATCTACCGTTGCTGTGCGGTCGTAGATCTCGATGTGGCCAATGAACTCGGATTTCAGGTCAGCTTCGTTGGCGATTGCGCCAACAATGTTGCCTGGCTTAACGCCGTGCTCGTAACCAACCATCAGGCTGTAGCGTTCCATGACAACGTCCGGGTGGTTCTTCAGTGGACGTGGTTTCATGTCTTCTGGACGAATTTCTTTGCGTGGGCGGTCGCTGCGCTCAGGACGGTCACCACGTTCTGGGCGTTCACGACGCTCAAAATCACGCTCTTCGCGTTTCGGTTCGTCTTTCAGCAGCAGTGGTGTGTCACCCTGAGCCAGTACTGCCAGTGCTGCGGCGATGTTCAGAGGATCACAGTCGTGTTCCTTCTGGTATTCCATCAGCAGATCAGCGAACGGTGTCAGGTCGGCGCTGTCCAGGGTTTCGCTGATGCGATCCTTGAAGCGCTGCAGGCGCTGTTCGTTGATGTCATTGGTGCTTGGCAACTGCATGCGTTCAATCGGCTGGCGAGTAGCCTTCTCGATTGCGCGCAGCATACGCTGCTCACGCGGAGAGACGAACAGGATTGCTTCGCCTTCGCGTCCGGCGCGGCCGGTACGGCCGATACGGTGAATGTAGGATTCAGTATCGTACGGAATGTCGTAGTTCAGTACGTGGCTGATACGCTCTACGTCCAGACCGCGGGCAACAACGTCAGTTGCAACCAGGATGTCAGTCTTGCCGCCTTTCAGGCGAGCGATGGTACGCTCACGCTGTTGCTGAGACAGATCACCGTTGAGGGCTTCAGCAGCGTAACCACGTGCAGACAGTTTCTCAGCCAGCTCTTCGGTAGCGGACTTGGTGCGCACGAAAACGATCATGGCATCAAAGGTCTGCATTTCCAGGATGCGGGTCAGGGCGTCCAGTTTGTGGTAGCCACCAACGCGCCAGTACAGTTGACGAATGGTCGTCGCCGTTGCGGTCTGGGACTTGATCTTGACCTGGGCTGGATCCGTCAGGTGCTGTTCGGCAACCCGCTGGAT
>JAIBDV010000333.1 GCA_024686055.1 Neptuniibacter sp. | reverse complement strand
GTCGCAAACCTCGGGCAGAACACTGGAAGGTATCTCAAAATACTCCAGCAGTTCGTCACACCACGCCTGGGTATGAATATCAAACAGTTGAGTGCGACTGGCATTGGTCGCATCGGTCACATGCGCACCCCCCTTGGTCAGCCGCCAGATCAGGAAGGTGTCTACTGTACCGAAACACAGGTCACCGCGTTCGGCTCGTGCTCTGGCACCGGCGACATTGCTCAATAGCCAGGCCAGTTTAGTCGAAGAAAAGTACGGGTCTATGACCAGGCCGGTTCGTTCCGCCAGAACCTCTTCCAGGATACGACCCGCCAACGTATCGCCACGCATGTGCGCACATCGGTCCGCGGTACGTCGGTCCTGCCAGACAATGGCGTTATAAACCGGCGCACCTGTTTTACGATCCCAGATCAGCGTCGTTTCCCGCTGGTTGGTAATACCGATCGCCGTCAGCTGACTGGCGTCGACCTGCTGCTGCAATAGCACCTCACGGCAACTATCCAGTACGGTTTGCCAGAGATCTGCCGGGCTATGTTCCACCCAGCCGTCCTGCGGAAAGTGCTGAGCAAACTCCTGCTGCGCCACACCACAGATATCCCCTGCATGATTAAATAGCAGCGCTCTGGAACTCGTCGTGCCCTGATCAATTGCCAGTATGTAGTGATTCATCACTTAACCCTCATCCAACTCTGCGACACACGCCTGCTAATCTTAAGTCACAAACAGGAGGACCGGGCGATGGAGAATCACATTTATCAGGTACTGGTCATTGGCGGTGGCATAAATGGGGTGGGTATTGCGCTGGATGCGGCCGGTCGTGGCCTGGATGTGATGTTATGTGAGATGAATGACCTCGGCTCCGCCACCTCCTCACGCAGCAGTAAACTGATCCATGGCGGCCTGCGTTATCTGGAGCATTACCAGTTCCGACTGGTACGTGAGGCACTGGCTGAACGTGAAGTACTGTTAAAGAAAGCGCCTCATATCATCTGGCCCCTGCGGTTTCGCCTGCCCCATCAGCCACAACTACGACCGGGCTGGATGATCCGTGCCGGGCTGCTTCTCTATGACCACCTGAGCCGTCGCACCACCCTGGCCGCCAGCCATGCACTCACTTTTGCTGCCGACAGCCCGCTTCAGCCACACCTGCACCGGGGCTATGAATATTCCGATGGCTGGGTGGATGATGCCCGACTGGTCATACTCAATGCCATGGCCGCCCATGATAAAGGCGCCTGCATCCGGCCGCGGACCCGCTGTGTACAGGCTCAGCGTACAGACCGTATCTGGCAGGTCACGCTGGAAGACAGCAATAGCGGACAGCAATATCAGGTACAGGCGCACAGCCTGGTCAATGCCGCCGGCCCCTGGGTCAGCCAGCTGTTTGAACACAGCCTCCACCAGCCTGCGCCACAACAGATCCGGCTGGTAAAAGGCAGCCACATCATCGTGCCGCGGCTACATTGCCAGCCCCACGCCTATATTCTGCAACATCAGGATAAGCGTATTGTATTCGTGATCCCCTATGAAGATGACTTCTCACTGATCGGCACCACCGATGTTGAATACCAGGGCGATCCCGCCAGCGCCACGATCTCCGCGGCCGAAATGGATTACCTGATTACCACCAGCAATCAGTATTTCCAGCAACAGCTCAGCACCGACGATATTGTTCACAGCTACGCGGGTGTTCGCCCCCTGCTGGATAACGCAGCAAACAGCGCCCAGACCGCCAGCCGGGACTATCAACTGACACTGGATGCACCTGCGCAGCAAGCCCCCCTCCTTTCAGTATTTGGCGGCAAAATTACCACCTATCGCAAACTGGCGCAGGCCGCCGTTGACCAGCTGGTTCCCGGCTTCCCGACAGCGGGCCCTGCCTGGACAGAACATGCCCACCTGCCCGGCGGAGACTTCGACAGCCAGCCTCAACTGCTGCAACAACTCAGCACCTGTTACCCCTGGCTGGCACCACAGGTATTACGTCGCTACGTGCGCAGTTACGGCACCCTGTGTACGAACTTTCTGCAGAACTGTGAGTCTGTCGAAGGAATGGGGGCACATTTTGGTGCAGGTTTATATGAGCGAGAAGTTCGCTGGTTGCAGCAGGCCGAATGGGCTCAGACAACAGAGGATATTCTCTGGCGACGCAGCAAGCTGGGGTTACGCCTGAACCCGCAGCAACAGCAGAGATTAACCCGATTTCTGAGCGGTGATCAGCACCCAGCAGACCGTTAATCCGGCCACCGACACAGGCACCAGCCATTGACGCCCCATCAGCAATCAGGCAAATATAACGGGCAGGCCATGGTTTTAAGGACACCACAGGTTCAGGTCTGCCGACGTTAACGGTAGTGCATCACTCTATTACAGCTTAATCAGAAGGTGCCTTATGACGATTCGAGTAGCGATAAATGGATTTGGCCGTATCGGCCGCAACATACTGCGTGCCCTGTATGAATCAGGCAAGCGCCAGCAGATACAGATCGTTGCCATCAACGACCTGTCAGACGCTGCCACCAACGCCCACCTGCTAAAATACGACTCGGTACACGGCATATTTGCGGGTGATATTGAACTGGAAGACCAGGCCCTGCGAGTTAATAACGATCTGATTCGCATCTGCGCCGAGCGTGACCCCTCCCAGCTCCCCTGGGCCGAACTGGACATTGATGTGGTCTACGAATGTACTGGCCTGTTCACCCAGCGCAGCAAAGCCGCCGCCCACCTGGAAGCCGGGGCCCGCAAGGTGATCATTTCGGCCCCCGCCAGCGATGCTGATGCCACCATTGTGTATGGCATTAACCACCAGAGCCTCAGCCCCGATCATCAGATAATCTCCAATGCATCCTGCACCACCAACTGTCTGGCACCAATCGCCCAGCCACTACACAACGCACTGGGCATTGAACAGGGGCTGATGACCACCATCCACGCCTACACCAACGATCAGCACCTGACCGATGTCGCCCACAGCGATCTGTACCGCGCCCGTAGCGCAACCCAGTCGATGATCCCCACCAAAACCGGTGCCGCTGCCGCTGTCGGGCTGGTGCTGCCAGAACTGGCGGGCAAACTGGATGGTATGGCGGTGCGCGTACCCACCGCCAATGTGTCACTGGTTGATCTGAGTTTTGTCGCCAACCGGAATAGCAGCGTAGAAGAGGTGAATCAGATTATTGCCGACGCTGCCAATGGCCCACTGCGCGGCATATTGACGGTGAACAACCTGCCGCTGGTCTCCATTGATTTTAATCATAATCCCGCCTCATCCATCTTCGACAGCAACCAGACCCGGGTCAACGACCGGCTGGTCAAGGTGATGGCCTGGTACGATAACGAATGGGGGTTTTCCAACCGTATGCTGGACACCACACTGGTGCTGCCGCTCAGCCACTGACCCCTGCAAGAATAACCGCTGCCCTGATCGTTTCGGGGCAGTGATCACCCCCTCCCCCCTTGAAACCCTCCCTTGCTGATCGACGTCAATGGCCCACTCGTTACATTTTTCAAAAAAACAGAATTGACAACTAAATGCAAATGACAATAATTCGCCACAACCTTTACATTTTTTACATGCCGCTATGGATGACCGGATGCCAATGAAATCTTCGACACTTCGACTTTCACCGCTGTGCTTTGCTATCAGCGCCGCCTTAACCAGCCCTGCCTGGGCCGCTGAGACAGTCACCACACAGGAAACACTCACCATTGTGGGTGACTGGTTGCAGAACGCTCAGGAAGAGCAGATTTTCAACCATGCCGGTGCCCGTACCCTGGTCGACAGTGAAGATTTCAGCCGTGAAGGCAGCAGTAATATTCAGGATGCGCTGCGACTGGTGCCAGGGGTGTTTATCCCGGAAAACAGCGGTAACTCCGAAAGTCAGATGCGCATTGGCGTACGTGGCATGACACCACGCTTCTCCGCCCATACCAATGTACTACTTGACGGCATCCCCCTGGCCGTTGCCCCTTATGGTATGCCGCACCTGTCCATCGCGCCGGCGTTGCTGGGTAATCTGGACAGTATCGATGTGGTACGAAATGGCGGCTC
>JAIBDV010000323.1 GCA_024686055.1 Neptuniibacter sp. | reverse complement strand
GCCGCGGTGGTGGGCTACCCGCATGAAATTAAAGGCCAGGGTATTTATGTGTACGTCACCCTGCAGTCTGGCTATGAGCAGTCTGATGAGCTGATGAAGGAGGTGCGTAACTGGGTGCGCAGCGAGATCGGCCCGATTGCCTCGCCTGATCTGATTCAGTTCGCGCCAGGTATGCCGAAAACTCGCTCCGGTAAGATTATGCGGCGCATTCTGCGCAAGATTGCGGAAGATGACTTTGATGCACTGGGTGATACCTCTACCCTGGCGGACCCATCCGTTGTCGACGATCTGATTGATAATCGTATGAACCGCAATGCTGACTAATATCGGCTGATCCTGAACGTTCACGGTAAACTCCCCCCAAATCAACAGGTTCGGGGGGAGTTTTGCGTTCAGGGGTGGTATGATCGAGAAAGTTCGGTCGGGTGTAGTTTCTGGGCAGGGACGTGACAGTAACCCAATCGTAATACAATTCGGTGTCTGGCGATGTCCTGACGTGCTGACAGGGATGAGCCAGAAGTATGGCAAAGGGGAGTGTACGGAATGCAGCAGTTAGCTCAGAAAATAATTATTGCTGACGATCATCCGCTATTTCGAGCGGCGTTAAAACAGGCGGTAGCTCAGGCGCTGCCGGGGGTTGCGACGGTCGAAGCTGATTCATTGTCTGCTGTACAGCAGGCTGTCGAACAAAATCCCGACGCTGATCTGGTGCTTCTGGATATCCATATGCCGGGGACCAACGGCTTTTCCGGGCTGGTATTTCTGCGTGGTCAGAATCCCTCGATTCCGGTGGTGGTGGTGTCTGGCAGTGAGCAGGCCCACGTGATGCGCCGGGCGATCGATTACGGTGCGTCCGGCTTTATTCCGAAATCTGCGCCGCTGGAAACGATTTCTGATGCGATCGTTGCTGTACTGGAAGGTGAAGAGTGGCTGCCGCAGGAAGTCGCTGAGAACCTGGGCGATGTCAGTGAAGAAGATCAGAAATTTGCTGAAGCGCTGGCATCGTTGACGCCACAGCAGTTCCGGGTGCTGACCATGCTGACCGAAGGCTTGCTGAATAAGCAGATCGCGTATGAGCTGAATGTCTCTGAGGCAACCATCAAGGCTCATGTGACCGCTATTTTGCGTAAGCTGGGCGTCCATAGTCGTACGCAGGCTGTAATTGCCGCGCAGCGTCTGGGTGTTGAACCACCGAAAACTCAGCTGGGCTAAGTTCTAGGTCTGGCTTTCTTTCCGGTGACAGTCCGGCATTTCACTTTCAGTGGATGCGGGGCTGTTACTGTCTGATTTGCGCTGTCATCAACAGGGAGGTTGAGTATGACAGGCGTGTATCCTTTGATTTTCCCATCTGATACTTCTACGCACAGTGCTGACGCGGCTGTCGATCAGCTGTACCTGATTACTGCCTGGGTGGCTGATCAGCAGCCGCTGTTCGGTGATTTTCTGGCCGGACGGTTGCTGGTGGATGTGCTGCGCCAGCAATTGCATCGGGCAGATACCTGGGCGTATGTGGTGATGCCGGATTATCTGCACTGGCTGGTGAAGCTGCGGGCAGGGATGTCGTTGCATAAGCTGGTGGAGCAGGTACTGACGCTAAGCTCGCAGGCGGTGATGAGGTATCTGGGGTTGCCGGGCCTGCTCTGGCGCGAGCAGTATCGCCAGCAGCGAGTCTGGCATACCACGCAGGCACGGACGCTGGCGCGCCAGCTGGTGGCGGCACCGCGTCAGGCGGGGCTGGTCAGTGCGGTGGGTGACTATCCATTGTGGGATGCCCGGCAGTGGCTGTAACAGGACGCTGCTGTCTGTTCAGACCACTGCCGGGTTCATGGGCTATTTTGCTCTGGCGCTGGCGATGGTTTTGTTGATCATCGCCCGCAGGGCGGCAGGGCGAACCGGCTTGGTGAGTAACTGAGCGCCGGCGTCTGCAATCAGGGCTTTGACTTCATCGGTCCGGTCCGCGGTAATGACGATCGCCGGGACGGGTGCTGGCCATCGTGGTGCCAGCGCTGCCAGTGCCATCAGGCCGGTGTGGGTGTTGCTCAGGTGGTAATCCGCCAGAATAACGTCAGGTATAAACGCATTATCCTGCACCTTTTCCAGTGCTTCGGCTTCGGAAATCGCGACTTCAACATCGCAGGCCCAGCCTTTGAGCAGTGCGCTCATTCCTTCCAGAATTTTTGGTTCGTTATCGATCACCAGTACATTCACGCCGTTCAGGCCCTTGCTGCGAATCCAGCCGCGTTTCTCGGGTCTGGATTTCTGAGCTTTGCTCGGGTCGCCCAGTGGGATATCGACGCTGAAGACAGTGCCCTGGGTCGGCCATGAGCGTACGCTGACTTTGTGGTCCAGCATACGGGCGATTCGTTCGGTAATCGCCAGTCCCAGTCCCAGTCCCTGTACCTGGCTGTGTTTGGGGTTGTCGATACGGCGAAATTCTTCGAAAACTTCTTTGATTTTAGCTTTAGGGATGCCCACGCCGCTGTACCAGACTTCGATACGAATTTTATCGCCGCGCCGCCGGGCACCGAGCAGTACGCCCCCTTGCTGGGTGTAACGAATGGCATTGGAGAGAAAATTCTGCAGGATGCGACGCAGCAGCTGCTGGTCGGAGCGGACCACCGCTTTGAATTCCCGACAGCGGAAGCGCAGCTGTTTGTCTTCAGCCATGGCTTTGAAGTCGGCGCTCAGTGAGCTGAAGATATCTTCCAGCGCAAAGTCAGTAAACGAGGGCTCCAGGGCACCGGCATCCAGTTTGGAGATGTCCAGAATGGCGGTAATCAGTTCCTCGGCTGCTTTGAGTGAGCCATCCAGGTTATCAACCAGCTGGTCGGTGTCGTTGTTAAAGCTCTGCTGGGCCAGGGCGGAGGTGAACAGGCGGGCGGCGTTGAGTGGCTGCAGCAGATCATGGCTGGCGGCGGCGAGGAAGCGGGTTTTACCGACGTTGGCCGCTTCTGCATCGGATTTGGCCTGGCGCAACTCGTCCTCCATTAGCGCGCGGACAGTGTTTTCTTTGCGCAGCTCACGGTTTACCACCGACAGTGCATGGGTTCGCTCTTTTACCCGTTGCTCCAGGTTTTCATTGGTTTCCTGCAGGGCGTCTTCGGCCAGTCTGCGTTCGGTAATGTCCTGGTACAGGGTGAAATAACCCTGCACATCGCCGTACTCGGTGATGTGGGGAATATAGGTGACTTCGGCATAGCGGGTGCTGCCGTCACGGGTGGGGAGTAGCGTTTCAAAGCGCTGGCGGCGACCGTGCAGGGCCTCTTCAATATAGGGCTGGCGCACGTCGTATTCTTTTTCGGTTAACAGCAGGCGGCATGACATGCCTTCGATCGCCTGACGGTTGAGCTGGAAAACTTCTGAATAGGCTTTGTTGACGAACTGGTAGTTCTGCTGACGGTCCAGATAGGCGATCAGTACCGGTACGTTGTCGGTATAGATGCGGATGTTCTGCTCACTGGTGCGCAGGGCGTGTTCCACATGCTTGTGATCGGTAATGTCCATGTACGTTTTAACGTAGCCGCCGTTGGGCATGGGGTTGCCCCGTACTTCCAGCACGGTGCTGTCGGGTCGGCTGCGTTCGTAGTTGTGCTGGTCGCCGGAGCGAACAACAGACATCCGCTGTTTGACCAGGTCATCAATGTTGCCAGGGCCATATTCACCTTTGATGGCGTTATAGCGGAAGATTTCGTCCACCGGGCGACCGACACAAATCAGGCCATCCGGGTAGCCGAACATGGTGACGTAGCGCCGGTTCCAGGCAACGAGTCGCATCTGCTGGTCGACGACGCTGATTCCCAGGCTGATGTTTTCGATGGTTGACTGTAGCAGTGAGCGGTTAAAGCGCAGTGCCTGCGAGGCTTCGTCAACGATGGTGACGACGTCGCCAATGTGCATATCCCGGCCACGCAGTGAGGAGGCCATCACAATGCGGGCAGATGATGCGCCAATGACGCCAGCCAGTAATCGCTCAGTAAACTGAATCAGTTCTGCCTGGGCGCGGTCTCCCGAGATGGGTGGGTCTTCGCCACGCTGGAGTGCGAAACCGGTAAAGGCGTGCTGGGTACGGCTCTGGCCCAGGAAGCGCTCGGCCAGTACATGCAGATCGCCGACGGTAACGTGATTATATTGACGCTGTGTCTCTGGCAGGCTCTGGTCATAAACATCAACAAAGGCGCTGGCCT
>JAIBDV010000240.1 GCA_024686055.1 Neptuniibacter sp. | reverse complement strand
GTTCACCCATCAGGTCAGACTTAACTTCAGCGATGAAAGAGGACATCAGAACGCCCGCTTTGTGACCGCCAGTACCGACTGCGTAAGCTTTAGCCAGTGCCAGACCTTCACCTTTAGGGTCGTTGTCTTCGTGAACTGCGATCAGTGTTGGTACACCGAAACCACGTACGTATTCGTTACGTACTTCAGAGCCTGGGCACTTAGGGGCAACCATGATAACGGTCAGGTCTTCACGGATTTTCATGCCTTCTTCAACGATGTTAAAACCGTGAGAGTAAGACAGGCAAGCGTCCTGCTTCATCAGCGGCATTACCGCATTAACAACAGCTGTGTGCTGTTTGTCTGGCGTCAGGTTCAGTACTACGTCAGCCGTCGGAATCAGCTCTTCGTAAGTGCCTACGGTGAAACCGTTTTCAGTCGCATTTTTCCAGGACTGACGCTTTTCAGCGATCGCCGCAGCACGCAGCGTGTAGGAAACATCACAGCCGCTGTCACGCAGGTTCATACCCTGGGCCAGACCCTGAGCACCACAACCGATCACAACAATCTTCTTACCTTTCAGGGCTTCAACGCCATCCGGGAATTCAGAGATATCCATGAAACGACATTTAGCCAGCTGTTCCAGCTGTTCGCGCAGTGGCAGGGTATTGAAGTAGTTATTAGACATGACAGACATTTCCACTTGATTCAGTCAGTACAGGCGACACGGCCTGCACATAAAACGGGCTCTTTCGATTCTCCGGCAACCCTGCCGGAGCGAATTGGTAGCTACTCTATACAAAGTCGAATCTTGCGTATATTGATATATTTACACTGTGACATTGCAATATACGCAATACAGTTTAGACAAAGCGCCACGACACCATTGGCAACCATAATCTCCTGATCAGATGCGGCATGAGGATAGTTACGGTGCTTGAATACCTATGAACAAACCGGAGTAAGAAAATACCGAAGAAAAAGCAAGGAAGAGAAATAGAGAAAAGAGATGACGCCAGTGCTACACCATGTATCACCGACGTCACCCAAACCAACAGGTACTGCTATAGCTGTAACGGGCATTGTTACGCTACATCAGCCTCCAGTTTTACCGGACCTGGAGGGACAACGCTTAAACCTGGCATAAATGAGGTATTAACAAGATATAAACAATCGGATTTAGCATGACAATCGATAGCCCACACCGGCAACCGTCTGAATAAAGTTCGCCTCCGGTTGCCCCTGAGACAGCTTGCGGCGCAAGCGATGAACCAGGACGGTCAGCGAACTATCACTGGCCTGCTGCTCTCCGTAGCTGATGGCATCCATCAACTCATCCCGGCTGAGCACCCCATGGTCGGCATGGACCAGTGCCGAGAGCAGGTCAAATTCGGCTCGGGTCAGGTGCACCTCACCCTCCTCACCATGCACCAGCGTACGGCGCACCATATCCAGCAGCCAGTCGCCAAGGCGGGCCTGCGGAGCTGGCTCACGCACTTCAGAATGCTGGGAATAAGTCAGGCACTTTTCAATACGTAACACCAGCTCACGGGGATTAAATGGTTTGACCAGATAATCACGGGCCCCTAGCTCCAGCGCCGCAATCCGGTTGCCATCATCACTGCGACCCGAGATTACGATGACCGGTAACGAGTTATGCATACTCAGTTTACGCAATAACACCAGGCCATCTTCATCCGGCAGAGAAAGATCCAGTAATAGCAGGTCAAATTGTTGTCGCCCCAGATAACCCAGTGCCTGCTTCGCCGTAGCGGCGGTTTCAACCTGATAGTGCTGGCGTAAAACTTCACCGACAAACAGCAAAATCATTTCGTCATCATCGGCCAGTAACAGCCGTGGTGGTGCTTCACGCTTTAGCGGATACACTGCAGTCATCTACAACTCCCTGAAACTCAATCGATCTCCTGCTATCGATAGTAACCACATACCATCGCTAAAGAGAAGTTCTACATCAGCTCACCGACACAGCACTTTTAGACCGAATATCCATTTCAGACGGTAACTCAATCATGAAGCAACTACCCAGGCCCGGTGCCGATTCACACCAGAGCCGCCCGCCATGGGCTTCGACTATTTCACGACACAGCACCAGACCATAGCCCTGCCCCGACTCGCCCGCAGTACCCGTACGGCTAGAAACAGGTTGCTTAAATAACTGAGCCGTCATTTGAGTATCCATCCCAACCCCCTGATCACACACTGTCAGCGTACAGCCTGGCCGAGGCCCCAGAATTTTGATCGTCTGCCCCTGGCGGCTGAATTTGATCGCATTCCCAATCAGATTATCCAGCACCCCACCCAGTAACCAGAGCTCAGCCCATACCAGAGCGTCATCCTCAATTTGAGTATCAAGCAGCAATTGCTTGGCCTGCAGTGTCTGCTGGTGAGTCTTAAGCCGCTTTTCCACCAGGGACTTCAGAGGTACCCGTTCTGGCTCCAGCCGCCAGGGTTGCTGGCTATCAATCTGACGAACATGGCCCAGCTGATCAATCATACCCACCACCTGATCCAGTAATGGCCCCGAGTGCTGCAACAGTTCAGCATGCTTATCGGGCGATTGTTCCATCAGGCCCTGCAACATTTTCAGGCTGGTCAACGGCGAACGAATGTCATGACTGATCAGCTGCAGGTAGCGATTTTTCACCGTTATCGCTCGCTCTGCCTCCTTGCGGGCCTGCGCCAACTGGCGAGTGCGCTGCGCCACTCGATGCTCAAGCCGGCCACGTGCCTCAATCAGACCTTCCGTTAACTGCTGCTGTGCCAGGTCTTTCTCTTCACGCAGCAGGCGAATTCTATCCGCAAGGGCAAACGAAAGAGCCATCGCATCCACCATCAGCCCCACCGGGAACGCCTGCGTGGTCAGATCATTCATCGGAACCAAACCCAGGTTCATCAATAGTACAGTCGAGCCCCCTAACAGCATCCCCAACCAGCCAATCAGCAAAAAGCGGGCTGGCCGATAGGTTCTCCAGACACTCAGGCAGAGGAATACAATCATCAAATTGATCACCAGCGCACTGATATTCATCAGCGGACCAATGCCATTTCCAAAGGTAAATACCGACAGAACAACCAGAACCAGCGTCCAGACAATGGCAATCTTCGACAGCCTCGACGCCCAGCCCGTACGGCAGTGAAGATTAAGAAACTGGCGCGCAAACAGCATCGCAAACAACACGCCAGCATTCAGGCAAACATAAAGCATGGCAAACTGCCAGGATTGAAGAAAGTCCGGCCATACCTGCCCACACAACCCAAGAGAAAGCGCACGAGCCAGTATTGCAGACACCACAAAACCAACATACCAGAGGTAACTCAGGTCTCGCAGATTAAAGAACAGCAGCAGGTTATAAAGCGCCTGAGCGATCATTACACCGAAAAAGAAACTGTAAGCGTGGATATGCGAAGACATGAACTGCTGATAGCGAGTCTCAGATTGCATAAGGAATGGAAAGCGCAATGCAAAGTCACTCTGAATACGCAGATAATACACCTGCTCGCTGTGAGGTGGCGCCAGCAGAGTAAAAGCCAGAATATCCGTCGCGATATCACGGCTATCATAGGGGAATAAAGAGCCCGTCTGTACGGCCTGATAGCCCGCCGCCGATGGCTTGAACAGGGTGAGATTCTGAACAATGGTCAAGCGAGTATTTAATACCCAGCGCAACGGCTGGCCGGTCGTGTTTCGTACCTGCCAGCGCACCCACAATGCCTCTGTGGAATAACCCAGATTCGCGCTGCCCTGATCAAAAAACTGATAACCACTGCTATCAGCAAGCTGGGCTGCCAGGGTATCGTCAGCGCCTTCAGCCACAAGTTTATACTGCATGTAAGGCCGTAAATCCGTTTCTGCCACCGGCTCGGAAAGCTCAAGTACATCCGTTCCGGCCTGAGCCGGTAACAGCCCTAACCAGAAAGTAAGCACACTGACCCATACCCAGTACCTGACAACCCTCCTGCACTTGATTCCCTTCACCTCTGATTACTCTCCGGCCCTGACGTCACCGCCAATATACCACTGAATCCCCTGATTTCAGCGGGACGGAATGTGCAGAAAACAGCCAACATTGACAACATACTGCAACGCGGTATAGTGGCCAGCAGAGATATAATATGACTTGAATAGTCCATTACCGCTGCATCAGCTTTGGCCGTCCACGCTAAAGCCTCAATTCCAGTCCTGTTCCTGACATTCAAGCCCGCTGACGGCACGGTTACATCAAACTTACTTGTTACTGAGTAATCATACCGCCCTGTTCCTGAGAGAGCCGTCTCAGAATTTCAGCACAAATTACTGGCATTCAGCTTCGCACCTGCCGCGACAATACAGGTGGTTTATTCTGAAAGCTGACCTATTACGAATCCTCAAGTGACTTGAGTGATAGCAGCCCGCACACCTTGCCGACCACGATCGAACCTGTACTGACAACACATAACAGGGTTCAGCAAGACCAGATCGCGGGCTGTATTTGAGAGAGTACCCATGCGTCCGTCCCAAAAAACGCCGATTAGCGCTTCTGATATAGAGAAATACAGCAATCCGATCCCTAATCGAGATTTCATTCTGAATGTGCTGAATGAAAGCGGCAAAAAAATGAACCGCGAACAGCTGGCCCGTGTGCTAGAGCTGTCCGGTAGCGAGCAGAAGGAAGCCCTGCGTCGCCGTTTACGTGCCATGGAACGCGATGGCCAGGTTGCCTACGACCACCGCCACGGCTACAGCCCGATCCGCGAAGAAGACCTGATCAGCGGCCGGGTGATCGGCCACCCTGATGGCTTCGGCTTTTTGTCCCGTGATGACAAAGCCGGTGACGACCTGTTTCTGCACAACAGCCAGATGCTGCAGGTCTTTGATGGTGACCAGGTACAGGTACGTGTCAGCGGCGTAGACCGTCGCGGCCGTCAGGAAGGCGCTATCGTCAAAGTTCTGAAACGTGGCACCACTGACCTGGTCGGTCGACTGGGCGTCGAAGATGGCGAGTACTTCCTGCTGCCGGAAAACGGCCGTATCGCCAACGAGATTGAAATTGCCGCCAGCGACCTCAACGGTGCAAAAGAAGGCCAGTATGTTTCAGTCGAAATCACCGAATACCCCTGTAACCGCTACAACGCCAGCGGCAAGGTAACCGAGCTGCTGGGCGACGCCATGGCTCCGGGCATGGAAATCGATGTTGCTATCCGCAGCCACGATATTCCGCACCGCTGGCCTGCTGATGCGGTTAAAGCCGCCGACGCCATGGGCAGCAAAGTTGCTGAATCCGATAAGCATCACCGCAATGACTTGCGTAAACTGCCGTTTATGACCATCGATGGTGAAGACGCCCG
>JAIBDV010000312.1 GCA_024686055.1 Neptuniibacter sp. | reverse complement strand
TCCAGAATGCTCACGCTTACGAAGATCAGCTGGGCTACGTGCAGGTGTTTAAAGACCTGGGCGTGGGCATTGTGCAGATGTGCTACAACACCCAGAACCTGGTGGGTACCGGTTGTTACGAGCGCGATGGCGGTCTGTCCGGTTTCGGTCGTGAGATCGTTGCGGAAATGAACCGTGTCGGCGTGCTCTGTGATCTGTCCCACGTGGGCGCGAAAACCTCTGAAGAGGTGATCCTGGAGTCTAAAAAGCGTGTTGCTTACTCCCACTGCCTGCCATCCGGCCTGAAAGACCACCCGCGTAACAAATCTGACGAAGAACTGAAATTCATCGCTGATCATGGTGGCTTCGTCGGCGTAACCATGTTCGCCCCGTTCCTGAAAAACGGCATCAACTCCACCATCGATGATTACGTTGAAGCGATCGAATACGTTTACAACATCGTTGGTGAAGACGCGATCGGTATCGGTACTGACTTTACCCAGGGCCAGGATCAGGACTTCTTCGAATACCTGACCCACGACAAAGGCTACGCCCGTCGTCTGACCCGTTTCGGCAAGATCGTTAACCCTGAAGGTATCCGTACTGTCGGTGAGTTCCCGAACCTGACTGAAGCACTGCTGCGTCGCGGTTTCTCTGAAACTCAGGTGCGCAAGATCATGGGTGAGAACTGGGTAACGCTGCTGGCGGATGTCTGGAACGAAGGTTAATGCACTCTGTAGCAGCCCGTTCCACGGGCGTCACAGGCCAGCGCTTCGAGCCAGACGCTCGCGGAGCGAGCTGCTACAACCTGATATGACCCTGTAAATTATCTGAACAATAAGAAATATTTTTGAGGAAACACACTATGTCTTCACACGCTCCGGAAATGCCGATCCAGGTTGATAACGAAACCGGCGTATGGACCACCGATGCGCTGCCAATGTTGTATGTGCCGCGTCATTTCTTCGTTAATAACCACATGGGTATTGAAGAAGAGCTGGGTGCCGAGCGTTACGCTGAAGTGCTGTACAAAGCAGGCTACAAATCAGCCTACTACTGGTGTGAAAAAGAAGCTGAGGAACATGGTATTTCCGGTGCCGATGTATGGCACCACTACCTCAAGCGTCTGTCCCAGCGTGGCTGGGGTTTCTTCATCACTGAAGAACTGGATATCGAACAGGGCACAGCCCGTGTACGTCTGGAAAACTCTGCTTTTGTTTACCAGTACGGCAAAGTAAACCGCAAGGTTGATTACATGTTCACAGGCTGGTTTGCTGGCGCGCTGGATCAGATTGCTGAAAGCCAGGGCCTGGCTGTACGTACCAAAGCAGAACAGACTCAGTGTGCAGCCGAAGACGGTTGCGATGTGGGCTACTTCGATGTGACGCCTTTATAAGGCTGCGTTGAACGCTGCAATACCTCTATAGCACGGCCAGCTTGCTGGCCGTGACTTACAACAAGAATCGATCGCCGGTGCTGATCAAGGGTGAGAAACTGATCGCCGCCGGGGATACCTGACAAGAGAAGGTGGGTTGCTCCATGTCTCAGTTCGATGCTCTGTTTCAGCCGCTGAATATCAATAAGCTGACTATCCGTAACCGTGTGGTAAGTACTGCCCATGCCGAGGTGTATGCCACCGATGGCGGTATGACCACCGACCGTTACGTTAAGTACTACGAAGAAAAAGCCAAAGGTGGCTGTGGCCTCTGTATCTGCGGTGGCTCCAGTGTGGTGTCGATCGACAGCCCACAGAGCTGGTGGAGTTCGGTTAACCTGTCTACCGACCGCATCATCGAACACTTCCAGAATCTGGCCGATGCCGTGCATAAGCATGGCGGCAAGATCATGATTCAGATCACCCATATGGGCCGTCGTTCCCGCTGGGACGGTGAAAACTGGCCGAACCTGATGTCGCCATCGGGTATCCGCGAGCCGGTTCACCGCGCGACCTGTAAAGTGATTGAAGAAGAAGAGATCTGGCGCATCATTGGTGACTTCGCTCAGGCGGCGCGCCGTGCCAAAGAAGGTGGCCTGGACGGCGTAGAGCTGTCTGCGGTACACCAGCACATGATCGATCAGTTCTGGTCGCCACGTGTAAACAAACGTACTGACCAGTGGGGCGGTACCTTTGAAAACCGTATGCGCTTTGGCATGGAAGTACTCAAAGCGGTCCGTGAAGAAGTGGGCCGTGACTTCGCCGTAGGCATGCGTATCACCGGCGATGAGTTCCATCCCGATGGTCTGAACCACGATGATATGAAAGAGATCGCCGCGTACTACAACGCTACCGGTCTGCTGGATTACTTCGGCGTAGTAGGGTCCGGTTGTGACACGCACAACACCCTGGCTAACGTAATTCCAAACATGAGCTACCCGCCAGAGCCGTTCCTGCATCTGGCTGCGGGTATCAAAGAAGTGGTTGACGTTCCTGTTATCCACGCCCAGAACATCAAAGACCCGAATCAGGCCCAGCGTATTCTGGAAGCCGGTTACGTGGATTTTGTCGGCATGACCCGTGCGCACATCGCTGATCCGCACATCATCGCCAAGATCAAAATGAACCAGGTGGATCAGATCCGCCAGTGTGTTGGTGCCAACTACTGTATCGACCGTCAGTACATGGGTCTGGATGTTCTGTGTATCCAGAACGCTGCGACCTCCCGTGAGTACATGGGCTTGCCGCATATCATCGAGAAAACCGATGGCCCGATCCGCAACGTGGTTGTGGTCGGTGGTGGCCCGGGTGGTATGGAATCGGCACGTGTTGCGGCTGAGCGTGGCCACAAAGTGACTCTGATTGAGCGCGGCGACGAGCTGGGTGGCCAGGTGGCTATTGCGGCCAAAGCACCGCAGCGTGACCAGATGGCGGGTATCACTCGCTGGCTGGCAATGGAGCTGGAACGTCTGGGCGTTGATATTCGTCTGAGCACAGCGGCCGATGCCGATCTGATCCGTGAATTCAAGCCGGATGTCTGTGTGCTGGCCACTGGTGGTCGTCCATTCGTCGAGCAGAACCCGGAGTGGGGCGCTGAAGAAGGTCTGGTTGTTTCCAGCTGGGACATTCTCAATGGCACCGTAGCGCCAGGCAAAAACGTGCTGATCTACGACACCATCTGTGAATTCTCCGGTATGTCTGCCGCTGATTATCTGGCATCTAAAGGCTCGCTGGTTGAGCTGGTCACCGACGATATCAAGCCAGGTGTGGGTATCGGTGGTACGACCTTCCCGACTTACTACCGCAGCCTGTACGAGAAAGAGGTGATCATGACCTCTGACCTGCTGCTGGAAAAAGTCTACCGTGAAGGCGACAAGCTGGTCGCGGTACTGGAGAACGAGTACACCGCGGCCCAGGAAGAGCGTGTTGTCGATCAGATCGTGATCGAGAACGGCACCCGTGCCAACGACGAGCTGTACTACGCCCTCAAAGCAGAATCACGCAACAAGGGTCAGATCGACAATGAAACCCTGTTCGCCGCTGAGGCTCAGCCTGTACTGAGTGAGAGTGGTGACGGCATGATCCTGTGGCGTCTGGGGGACTGTGTCTCTCAGCGTAACGTCCACGCTGCACTGTACGACGCCCTGCGTCTGTGTAAAGACCTGTAAAGGCCCGCGCCGCCGCAGCTGGCGTCCTGCCAGCTGCCACACGGCACCCTTTACCCGCGATCTAATTCCGGCGGCTTCGGCCGCCGCCTTTTGCAAGAGGGCAGACTATGATCCTCGACGGATTACTCCCTGTTCTGATTTCTGTGGCACTGGCCCTGCTGGCGATTGGCGCGTTGCGTCGTATCAGCCTGTGGCGTGCTGGTCAGCCCGAGTCGGTCAATATTATTGCCGGTCTGATGGCCGTTCCGCGTCGCTATATGGTGGATCTGCACCATGTGGTCGAGCGCGACAAATACATGTCTAACACCCACGTTGCCACGGCGGGTGGTTTTGTCCTGTCCATGGTGCTGATTATTCTGGTGCATCTGGTCGGGCTGGATAACAGCCTGCTGGCCTGGGCGCTGCTGGCATCAACAGCGTTGATGTTTATCGGTGCTGTGTTTGTTTACAAACGCCGTCAGACCCCACCATCACGGCTGTCTAAGGGCGCCTGGATGCGGCTGCCCAAAAGCCTGCTGAGCTTTGCTGCAACGTTCTTTATTGTGACTCTGCCTGCTGCGGGCCTGCTACCTGTTGACTTAGCTTTAGGAGAGCTGGGCGGCTGGGTTCTGGCACTGGTGCTGATGGCTGGTATCGTGCTGGGTTTAGGTGAACTGCTGTTCGGTATGGGCTGGGGCGGGCCGATGAAGCACGCCTTCGCCGGTGCGCTGCATCTGGCGTTCCACCGTCGTG
>JAIBDV010000291.1 GCA_024686055.1 Neptuniibacter sp. | reverse complement strand
GAACTTACTGATACAAAAGTGGGCGTAGTCTAAGTCAGTGGCCGATGCAGCGTGATGCGACCGATTGTCGCAGTACGTTAACGCCAGCCACATATCAATCACAGATAAGCTGTAATGTTTTATATTTGAAGATGAACAATCAATATTTGATTACGACAATTCACAGACGAGCAGTTTACAGCTAGAATCAGTGACATATTAAATCAACAAAACCCTTAAACCGTTCTGCTATGCCCTCCCTGAGACAATGGCTACTGATACCTGTCTGATACCAACAGAGTGCTATCAAGCCATAGATCTCTCACAAAAACAGTGGGTAACTGATGACTCAACATCATGCATTTGTAACTAAAGTTACTGTCAGCTGGGCGATTTATGATCGTTTAAACAACGCTTTTGGGCCCTTTTTTCGCTATTTTTCTCCTGTTGAGGTAAAAACCAGCCCTTCGTGTGAAAATACAAAGCCTCGCTTCATTAAAACTCCACCCGGAGTCAAATATTCTGCACTCTCCGCTAATAAGGAGTTTGCATGAGCACCCTGAAAATACAGTTTGGTCAACAGGTTAGAGAGCTGCGCCGGGTTCAGGGCATCACTCAGGAACACCTGGCAAATGCAGCGGGCCTGACAACCGAGTCGATAAGCAACATAGAGCGTGGCATTTTTGGCCCTCGCTTTGAGAATATCGAAAAGCTTGCTCAAGCCTTGAACGTCGATGTAAAGAACCTGTTTGAATTTGATAATTGAGGACCCCACACTAGCCATACATTTATGCGCCGCCTTATACTGAACAATCTGCCAACTGACAGGTCTGTTCTGAATGCTCAGAATTTCTAACCGTATATACATTTATGATCATGAGATGGAACTTACGGCTATAAGGGCCCAGGGAGCGGGCGGTCAACATGTTAATAAGACGTCCAGCGCCATCCATTTACGCTTTGATATCCATACCTCCTCGCTGCCCGATGAACTAAAACAACGTTTGCTCGCCATCAGTGACCAGCGTATCAGCCAGGAGGGAGTTATCATTATTAAAGCGCAGCAGTTTCGCAGCCAGGATCAGAACCGCGAAGATGCCTTGACCCGGCTGGCTGACTTTGTCCGTAGCGCCATGGTGGTGCCAAAAGCCCGCAAAGCCACCCGCCCTACCCGGGGCTCACAGAGGCGGCGGATGGACAGCAAAACCAAGCACGGTAAAAACAAAGCCTTGCGACGCAAGGTTGACCACTGAGTTTTCGGACGCCTGATCGCAAATCTGCTATAGTCGCGCCCCTTCCCTGTTCAACATATCAATGGTCTTTCTGTGAGCACAGCTGCATTCAAATCCCTGCCGCTTAATCCGGCGATGCTGGAAAATATTAGCCGTCTTGGCTTTAACGAGATGACACCCATCCAGGCCCAGAGCCTGCCTGGTGTGCTGGCCGGTGATGATGTTATCGCACAGGCTAAAACCGGCAGCGGCAAAACCGTCGCCTTTGGCCTTGGCATTATGCATCGCCTGAATGTGAAGCAGTTCCGGGTTCAGTCGCTGGTACTGTGCCCGACCCGTGAACTGGCTGACCAGGTGGCCAAGGTGCTCCGCCAGCTGGCGCGCTTCACCCATAATGTGAAAATTCTCACCCTGTGTGGCGGTATGCCATTTGGCCCACAGATCGGCTCACTGGAGCATGGTGCGCACATTGTTGTCGGCACACCGGGCCGGATTCAGGAACACCTGAGCAAAGGCACCCTCAAACTGGAAAATCTGCACACCCTGGTGCTGGATGAAGCAGACCGGATGCTGGATATGGGCTTTGCCGATGCCATGCGTGAGATCGTCGGTTACATGCCAACCAAACGCCAGACTCTGCTGTTCTCGGCGACCTACCCGCCAGAGATCAACAACATCAGTGCCGAGTTCCAGCACAACCCGACAGAAGTGACAGTCGAGTCCACCCACAGTCACAGCCATATTGAGCAGTACGTCTATCCGGTTGAGGGTACTGAACGCCCAGCCATGCTGCTGCGCCTGCTGCGTCATTATCAGCCAGCCTCCGCGGTAATCTTCTGTAACACCAAGAAAATGTGCCAGGAAGTTGCTGATGACCTCTGTGAAGAAGGCTATTACGCTGCCGCTATTCACGGCGACCTGGAACAGAAATTCCGTGACCAGGTACTGGCGATGTTTTCCAACGGTAGTACCAGTATTCTGGTCGCCACCGATGTCGCTGCCCGCGGGCTGGACATTGATGACCTCAGCGCGGTGATCAATTACGAGATCTCCCGCGACCCGGAGGTCCATGTTCACCGTATTGGCCGTACCGGCCGTGCCGGTCAGCAGGGTCTGGCCCTGAGCCTGATCAGCGAACGCGAACGTTACAAAGTGGAAGCCATCGAAGAGTACCAGATGGCCCAGATCGACTGGGGCAAGCCAGAACAGCTGAGCAACAAAGCCGTTGAGCCTGCCCGTCCAGTCATGGCTACGGTGATGATTGATGGTGGCAAAAAGCAGAAACTGCGCCCTGGCGATATCCTCGGTGCGCTGACCAAGGATGCCGGGCTGGCAGGCAGCGATATTGGCAAGATCAATATTTCAGACTTCTGCGCTTACGTAGCTGTGCGCCGCACCGTGGCACGCCAGGCAGTCGATCACCTGCGCAGCGGTAAAATCAAAGGCCGTGCTTTCAAAGCTCGCCAGCTGCGCTAACCCCTAACGTTACGCCTGCCGCCGGTGGGCGTAACGGTTTTTTCTATTCAGCAGGGAGCTAATATTGTGAAACGAATCGCTGTCTACTGTGGCTCTAGTCTGGGCACTGAGCCTGCCTACAAAAATGCTGCCATCAGCCTTGGCCAGACACTGGTCAATAGCGGTCTTGAGCTGGTCTACGGCGGTGGTAAGGTCGGTTTGATGGGCACCATCGCTGATGCGGTACTTGCCTCGGATGGCCGGGTCACCGGGATTATTCCCAGTGCGCTTGAGTCCAAAGAGATCGGCCACACCGGCCTGACAACGCTGGAAGTAGTGACCGATATGCACGCCCGCAAAAAGCGGATGTCAGATCTGGCCGATGGCTTTATCGCCATGCCTGGCGGCACCGGTACTCTGGAAGAGATCTTCGAAGTCTGGACCTGGGGCCAGCTGGCTTACCACCATAAACCCTGCGCTTTTCTGAACATCAATGGCTACTATGATGGCCTGCTGGCATTTATCGAGCGCATGGTCGACGACGGCTTTATGCGGCCCGAGTTTCGCGAGATGCTCACGGTCAGTGATCAGCCTCAGGTGATTCTGGAGGCGTTTGCACGCTACCAGCCACCCCACGACAAGTGGTAACCGGCCGAGCCTGATTTTGCTGGCGAAAAAAAACCGCTGATCCTGCGATCAGCGGTTTTTTTTGTCCTGCCCGCAGGCAGACAGCCGGTTAAGGCTGCTCAATCCCCACAATCACCCAGTCAGCATTGTCGACTGACATATCACGGCTCAGGTGCCAGATCTCATTAAACTCCGTGGTTTCTTCCGCATCTTCACGTAACCAGCCATAGAAATTCAGGCTGGCAATCACGTGGTCACCGTTATCAATAAAGTTGACCAGCTCTGCCATCACCGACACGACTTCAGTGTGCTGTGCCTGATCCAGCTTGGCCCGCTCAGTTTTCAGCTCAGCCAGCAGTTCAGGGCTGGTGTAGGAAGATATCTCATCCCAGCTCATCGTATCCCAGGCAGCTTGTAACACACTGAAGTGGTTACGGGCACCGTCCAGAAACGACGCTTTATTGAACCACTGTGGCAGTTCAAGCTCAGCCGGGGCAAAGCTTGCACCGCTGGCACTGGCGCTGGCCATCGGTTCAAAGCTCTGCTTCGCCGCCACCGGCTGTGACTGTGGCTGCATAACAGACTCAGCCTTGAATGTGCCCGCGCCCGCACCGGCATACGCAGGCTGCGGTGGCGACACCTTCTTACGCATGCTGAACAGCTTCCAGCCGATAAAGGCGACCCCGGCAATCATCAGGATATCCATAAACTCAATGCCATCGAACGCACCACCGAAGAACAGCGCACCCAGCAAGCCAGCACCGAGCAAGCCCGCCATCAGGCCACCAAAACCGCTACGCTTCTTTTGTGGTGCAGCTGCGGTTTTCGTCGCACCTGCCGTCTGTGCACCGGTCGCACTCTTATTCTGAGTAACCGTGCTGGTTGGGGTCGCTTTCTTCTTGGTCGCAAAGCTTTTACCCAGCGAAGAACCACCACCGAAACGCTTACCTGCTTCAGCATGGTCCACAGTGGGCACCAGTAAAAACAGAGCAAGCAGGGTGACTAACAAAGTACGCATCAGGACTCCTTAGGCTTATAGAGCCGCGACAGAGTGTGCGCGACCACAGCAAGATAGATACCGAGGGATAGTAGAGTGATCCCCAGTAAATGAAAAGACCGAACTTTTTCACCCAGAAAGAGTATGGATAAGAACAGTCCGAATAAAAGTATCAGGTGGATAAACAGCCCGCCCGGTGGTGTACCAGGCTCAGCTACGCCTCGATTCCAGAGCAGGGGCCTGAGCATTAATAACAGATATGCCATCGTGGCTTACTTCCTTTCCCGGCGATACAACCAGCGGGCCAGCAGGTTATTGCTGTTATCACTACCGGTCATCACATAATGCAGTACGT
>JAIBDV010000164.1 GCA_024686055.1 Neptuniibacter sp. | reverse complement strand
ATCAATGAAGGTGACGGCCTGGTTGCGCTGGAAACAGATAAAGCATCGATGGAAGTACCTGCGCCTGTCGGTGGTACCGTGATCTCTGTTGCCATCAATGAAGGCGATACCTGTAACGAAGGCGATCTGTTGCTGGAGCTGCAACTGTCAGGGGCTGAAGCGGCCGCTGCAGCAGCAGTGTCGCCTGCTCCTCAAGCTGCTCCGGCGGTTGCTGCACCTGCAGCGCCAGCACCGGTTGCTGCGCCAGTAGCAGGTGGCGATGAAGACGTAAACGTACCGGACCTGTCCGGTGCGACTGACGTCGATGTAATTGAAGTGCTGGTCAGTGTTGGTGATGAAGTGAAAGAGGGCGACAGCCTGATTGCGCTGGAAACTGACAAGGCTTCCATGGAAGTACCTGCACCTAAAGGTGGTGTGGTTAAGTCGATTAAGATCGAAGAAGGTAGTGCCTGTAACGAAGGTGACCTGATTCTGGTGCTGGAAGTTAAAGGGGCCGCCCCGGCACCTGTCGCGGCACCCGCCCCGGTTGCTGCAGCGCCTGCTACCCCGGTTAAGGCGGCTGCTCCGGTGGCTGCGCCACAGGCCACTGCTGGCAAGCTGTCTCCAGCAGAGCTGGAGAAAAAGAACAAAAACGTTCATGCCGGCCCGGCTGTTCGTGGTCTGGCTCGTGAGTTCGGTGTTGATCTGGCTGAAGTTAAGGGCACGGGTAATCGTTCCCGCATCCTGAAAGAAGACGTTCAGGCGTATGTGAAGCAGGCCCTGAAGCAGCTGAAAGAAAAGCCTGCCGCAGCAGCGGTTACCGGTGGTAGCGGTATTCCGGCAATTCCAGAGATCGACTTCAGCAAGTTCGGTGAAGTTGAACTGCAGAAACTGAGTAAAATCGGCAAGCTGACCCGGGATAATATGTCCCGCTGCTGGCTGAACATTCCTCATGTAACGCAGTTTGATGAAGCGGATATCACTGAGCTGGAAGCGTTCCGCAAATCGATGAAAGATGAGGCAGCGAAAGCAGGTGTACGCCTGACGCCGATGCCCTTCATGATCAAAGCGGTTGCCAAAGCGCTGGTTGAGAATCCCAAATTCAATGCTTCTTTGCATGCTGATGGCGAGCACATCGTTTACAAAAAGTATGTCAACATCGGTATTGCGGTAGATACGCCGCATGGCCTGATGGTGCCAGTGATCAAGGATGCCGATAAGAAAGGCATCTACGAGTTGTCTCAGGAAGTGATCGAGCTGGCGGGCAAAGCGAAAGATCGCAAGCTTAAACCAAACGAAATGCAGGGTGCATGTTTCACCATCTCCAGCCTGGGTGGCATCGGCGGTACGGGTTTTACGCCGATCGTGAACGCACCTGAAGTGGGTATCCTGGGTATTTCCAAAGCGGACATCAAACCGCGCTGGAACGGTAAAGAGTTTGAACCGCGTAATATGTTGCCGCTGTGTCTGTCTTATGACCACCGCGCAATTAACGGCAGCGATGCAGGTCGGTTCCTGACTTACGTAAACGCACTGCTGAGTGATATCCGTCGTCTGATGCTGTAACACTGGCGTCGATGACATGGCCGGTTGAGCGGGCTGGAAAGCCCGCCACGGTCGCTGTTACCGTTTTATTGGAACTGGTTTCCAATCCCTTGGCTCAGGCATCTTCGGATGCCTTTTTTTTGCCTGAAATTTGCCGACATTCGGCTATTTTCGGGTAGGGTGTGGGTGTGCGGAGTCTCTGCTGTTTCAGAGGAGCAGATGACGCCGTCCAATTAATGGATTTGTGTAGAGAGGTAGCATGAAAAAAGTACTGGGCGTGTTGGCGCTAACAACGGCGTTAATCGGTTGTTCGGATAATGAAGTCGGTGATGTCAGCTTGGGCTGGTTTACCACTAAGGATATCAAGATCGAGATTGTGGATGATCCCAAAGTAACGGGCGTCACCTGCCATATCAGCCATGTTGAAGCCAATCTGGACTTTGCCGATCCGTCGGATATGAGTATTTCCTGCCGCCAGACCGGGCCGATTACCATGGCGATGCTGTCTACCATTGATCGCTCAAAAAGTGGTGAGACGGTGTTCAAAACATCGAAGAGCATCCTGTTCAAAAGTCTGAAGATCCGCCGAATCCTGGATGCGGATAACAAGACGTTGATCTACCTGAGCTACTCCACCAAAGAGGTAGAAGGCAGTCATAAACATTCGATGTCGACTGTTCCGTTATGGGGCAATCCGGTCTGGTCAGAGCTGGATCAGGTTGTAGAAAAGTAATTGTAGACAGCGGCTATGACCTGATTGAGCGTCCGGTTTGTAATCTTCTGGTCATAACTCGGTCATCTTCTGGTCATAATTTAGTCATATAATGAGGGCAGTATCATGTGGTTTTAAACTTCCTCGATTCAGCATGACTGCCTGCTACAGGTGGCGAAAAGGATTGCTTCGCTCATGTCTAATGCTCTGCGCCTTACCATTCGTGCCCGACTTTTTTTACTTGGCTTTTTCAGTGTCGGTTCAACGCTGATTCTATTGCTTGTGCTGAGTTTCCTCTCAGGACAGATAGAGCACCTTAAGGATGGGTTGACCCTGCTGCAGCAAGCTGAAAATCAGGTGTTAAAGCTGCGCCAGTATGAGAAAGATTTTGCCAATGGTCGGCGCATGGCCGAAGTTGCTGAGTTCAGGTCATCCTTTGAGTTACTTAATCGTCAGCTCGAAGGTCTGGCGCCGTTCAGTGCGCAAGCCGGGCTGTCCAGTGACCTTGCTCGCGTGCAGACCCAGTTGCAAAGTTACGGAACGCGTTTTCATAGCGTTGTGTCGCAATATCAGGTCATTGGCCTGACTCAGGATGATGGGCTCCGCAAAGCGCTACGCGGTGCGGTGCATAAGGCTGAGTCGGTGGTCAGGGAGCTGCAACAGGATCACTTGTTGGTGAGTATCCTGATGTTGCGTCGTCATGAGAAGGACTTCCTGTTACGGCACCAGGCAAAGTATCTGCAGCGTTTTGAAGTGGAGCGTGCGCGCCTGAATGAGCAGGTGGAGTCATCCCCGGTGGTTGCACTACAGGGCGACGGTATTATTGCTGCGCTGACGGAGTATGGTCGGCAATTCGATGCGCTGGTCACCAGTTGGCAGCGGCTGGGTCTGACGGGTCGTGATGGCCTGCGGGGTGAAATGAGCCAGTCTGCAGCTGAGGTTGAGCAGGGGATGGCGCAACTGGATACTCAGTTTACTAAGCGCCTGCAGGCTGATATTGAGGGTATTCGTCAGACCATTGTGCTGGTGTCGATAGGAATGACGCTGGTGCTGTTGCTCCTGCTGGGGTCTATCGGCTATTCGATTCTTCAGCCATTACGTGAGGTGACCTCGCTGGTGCAGGCGCTGTGTACCCGTGAGGGTGATCTGACTATGCGGCTGAATTTTGAGCACAAGGATGAGCTGGGGGCATTAGCGGATAATATTGACCTGTTTACCGCCAAAACCCATCGTATTGTCACTCAGATTGCTGAGCGAGTTGGCATTGTGACGGATTCTGCCCAGCAGGGGGCCTCTATTGCCGAACAAACCAGTCAGGGAGTGGCGCGGCAGCAGCATGAAATTGAGCAGATGTCTGGTTTGGTGCATGGTCTGGCAGGTACGGCGGGGAATGTTGCTGCACATGCCGCTAATGCGGCAGAGCTGGCGGAAAGTGCACGGGTGAAAGTTGAGCAGAGTGAAAGCAGTATGACTGCCAGTGTTGGAGGGATTCAATCGCTGACAGAAGAAGTTAATAACGCTTCCCGAGTGCTCTCTCAGCTGGCTGAAGACAGTCGTAATATCAGTAGTATCGTTTCGGTGATCCGTGATGTATCAGAGCAGACCAACCTGCTGGCGCTGAATGCAGCGATTGAGGCAGCGCGGGCCGGTGATCAGGGGCGTGGGTTTGCTGTGGTGGCGGATGAAGTTCGCAGTCTGGCGGTTAAAACCCATGATTCGACTGAGCAGATCAATGAGTTTATCCGTCAGCTGCAGGAGCGCAGTGAGCATGCGGTGACGGTCATGCAGCGAGGAACCGAGCAGAGTTCGCGCTGTATTGAGCAATCGGAACATGCTGCAAGCCAGCTTGAAGAGGTCGTGCAGTCGATTCTGTCAATTAATCAGATCACCGGGCAAATCCTGGAAGGGGCATCAGACCAGCAGCAGGTGGCTGCTGAACTGGACCGCAATATGCGCAATATGAAAGAGGTCGCGCTGGAGGTAGCAGAAGGGGCGCGTCAGACGAATGATGACAGCCTGCATCTGAATACCCTGGCTGCCGAACTGACGCACCAGGTGCAAAAATTCCGTTTTTGATCTGGTTTATTCAGGCGAAAAAAAACCGCTCATATTGAGCGGTTTTTTGTCTTGTGCGGTGCTTATTTAGCAGCCTCGTAGGCTGCTGCAGCTTCGATGATCGCTTTGCGTGCAGCGTCAGCGTTATCCCAGCCTTCAACTTTAACCCATTTACCTTCTTCCAGACCTTTGTAGTTCTCGAAGAAGTGTTTGATGCGGGCTTTAGTCAGCTCTGGCAGGTCGTCGATGTCGTGCACGTCTTTGTAAGCTTTAGTCAGCTTGTCGTGCGGTACGGCAACCAGCTTGGCGTCTACGCCAGCTTCGTCGGTCATGTTCAGGATGCCAACAGGGCGGGCGCGAATAACGGAGCCTGGTACCACTGGGTAAGGGGTAATTACCAGTACGTCCAGTGCGTCGCCATCGTCGGCCAGAGTGTTGTTGATGTAGCCATAGTTTGCCGGGTAGAACATCGGCGCAGCCATGAAACGGTCAACAAACAGCGCATCTTCTTCTTTCTCGATCTCATATTTTACCGGGGAGCTTTCCGCCGGAATTTCGATCAGAACGTTGATGTCGTTTGGCAGGTCTTTACCCGCGGATACTTTAGCGAAGCTCATGCTTAGTTCCTGTATACCGGTTATCAAATCTCAATAAAGGCCGATTATAACGGCAGCCGGGTCGGTTGTTGAATACGACTTAAGCTGCTTATGTCTGCTGCGGTATTGGCAGCAGGTCGGCCTTTAAATACGCGAGCGAGCAGTTTAGCGATTCAGTGCAGCGGCGTCGCTGTCCTGGCTGTCGGCGTGGTACTCAATGATCGCTTCAACTTCTTCGCGAGAACCCAGTGCAACGGCAACGCGCTGATGGATCTCTTTGGGTTGAACATCCATGATGTCAGCGTAGGCGGTGCTGGACAGGCCACCGGCCTGCTCAATCAGCATGCTCATCGGGTTGCCTTCGTACATCAGGCGCAGTTTGCCCGGCTTACCCGTTTCGCGTTTATCCCATGGGTACATGAATACGCCACCGCGGGTCAGTACACGATGTACTTCAGCCACCATGGAGGCGATCCAGCGCATGTTGTAGTTCTTCTTGCGTGGGCCATCGGCACCTTGCAGCAGATCGGCAACGTAACGCTGCATATTCGGTTCCCAGTGACGCTGGTTCGACATGTTGATGGCGAATTCGCGGGTCTGAGCTGGAATCTGAACATTTTCGTTGGTCAGGATAAAGTCGCCAGTATGGGCCAGGGTGAAGAAGTTCACGCCCGCACCGGTACTCAGTACCAGTACGGCGGACGGGCCATACAGAACATAACCGGCAGCAACCTGTTTACGGCCATTCTGCAGGTAAGCGTCGGCGTCGTTACCATCGCAACCTTCTGGGGCTTCCAGAATGGAGAATATGGTGCCAACGGAGACATTAATGTCGATGTTAGAAGAGCCATCCAGCGGGTCGAAGGTCACCAGGAAGCGGCCGTTTTCATTAGCTGCAACGGGATCATCTTCTTCTTCTGAGGCCATGCCGCGCACCAGAGGATTGGTGTGCAGTACGTTTTTCATTACGTCGTTGGAGATCACATCCATTTTCTTCTGGGTTTCGCCCTGGACATTAGTGTTGTCCGTGGTACCCAGTACGCCAGCCAGCGCGCCTTCGCGCAGCTGTACCGCGATTTCTTTACAGGCGATCATCAGTGTATCGATGACTTCGATCAGCTCGCCGTCGGTGTCGTGGTGTTTCAGAAACTGGTTGAGAAGCAGAAGGTTCATTCGAAGATGATCTCTCGGGCGCTTTGAAGGGTTAAAATTGGGCGCAAATTGTACGTTATCTGCGACGCCAATGCATGGTTATGCTGGACTTTCTTCCGTATTTTAGTGTGCTTTCCATTAATTGCCGCTGATAATTTCCTTGCCCCTGGCTGTCACTGCCCGTATTGGGCCTGAAACTGCTATGATAGCCGCCTGTTTTTTCCCGCGTGAGGAGCCTCTTTGTGCACATTCATATTCTCGGTATCTGCGGCACCTTTATGGGGTCCATGGCGATTCTGGCCAAACAGCTCGGTTACCGGGTGACTGGCTCTGATGCCAACGTTTACCCGCCGATGAGTACCCAGTTACAGTCTCAGGGCATTGATGTGCTGGAAGGCTATGATCCTTCTCATCTGCAGCCCGCGCCGGATCTGGTGGTGGTGGGTAATGCCATGAGCCGGGGTAACCCGGCGGTTGAGTATCTGCTGGAGCATGGCCTGAATTACACCTCGGGCCCGCAGTGGTTGTCTGAACATCTGCGTGACCGCTGGGTACTGGCAGTGGCGGGTACCCACGGTAAAACCACCACGGCAACGATTCTGGCCTGGATGCTGGAGCACGCCGATATGGCGCCAGGTTTTCTGATTGGTGGTGTGCCGAAAAATTTTGATGTCT
>JAIBDV010000395.1 GCA_024686055.1 Neptuniibacter sp. | reverse complement strand
CTTGCGATATACGCCCTTAGCAGGGGCGCGCCTTCAGCCACTCGGCCATCTCACCGCGACAACGGAGACGTATCTTAATGATCTGAGATCAGATTGCAATGCTTTTAGAAAAGTATTTTATTCTTCTGGCTCTCCAGCGTCAGCACTCGCTGCTTTTTCACGCTGAATACGCTCATAAATCTCTTCGCGATGTACTGAAACGTCCTTAGGCGCATTCACACCAATACGTACCTGGTTACCTTTGACACCCAGTACAGTTACGGTGACATCGTCACCAACCATCAGTGTTTCGCCTACGCGGCGGGTTAAAATCAGCATTGTGTTGGATCTCCTTATGATATTCCTTCGTGCCTGGTCGTTAAGCTCTTAGCGACTCGTGACCAGCAAAATCGGGCACCCGAAACCGGACGCACCGACGGCTATTTTTTGCATTGAACTAACTATAGTTCAGCCCTTCAGGCTTCGCTGACCGTGTCTGAAGCATCCAGATCAAACGCTGAATGCAGTGCCCGCACGGCCAGTTCCAGATACTTCTCCGCCATCACAATCGAAACCTTGATTTCTGATGTTGAGATCATCTGAATGTTAATACCCTCTTTCGCCAGGGCATCAAACATCTTGCTTGCCACTCCCGCATGGGAACGCATGCCAACGCCAACAATAGAAACTTTGGCGATCTTGTTATCTCCGACCACACTCCGGGCCCCCAGTTCAGCCATAATTTGCTGCAGTATTCCTTCTGCTTTAGCGAAATCATTACGGTGAACGGAGAAAGTAAAGTCGGTTTTCTGATCTTCAGAAATATTCTGCAAGATCATATCCACTTCAATGTTGGCTGCACTGATCGGCCCGAGAATGCGCGATGCCACACCAGGCACATCAGGCACGCCCTGAATAGTCAGTTTAGCCTCATCGCGATTGAAGGCGATGCCAGAAATAACCGGTTTTTCCACGGTGTTATCCTCCTCAGTCGTAATCAGTGTGCCCGGACCATCCGTAAAACTGGACAGCACCCGTAATGGCACCTTGTACTTACCCGCAAACTCCACAGAGCGAATTTGCAATACTTTGGAGCCGAGGCTGGCCATCTCCAGCATCTCTTCAAAGGTGATCGTTTCCAGCCGACGTGCGCTGTCCACTACCCGTGGGTCAGTGGTGTAAACACCATCAACATCGGTATAGATCTGGCACTCATCAGCCTTCAGCGCCGCCGCCAGGGCAACCCCGGTGGTATCAGAACCACCCCGCCCTAACGTCGTGATATTGCCCGTCGCATCCGCACCCTGAAAACCCGCCACCACTACAATACGACCGGCGTCTAAATCGGCGCGCATGCGTTCGGTGTCTATTTCCTGGATACGCGCCTTACCATGCATACTGTCGGTGGTAATACGCACCTGAGCACCCGTGTAAGAACGCGCAGGCAAGCCACGACGAGCCAGCGCCATACAAAGCAGCGCGATGGTAACCTGTTCACCGGTCGAAACCAGTACGTCCATCTCACGCGGATCGGGCTGTTTGTTGATCTGTTGTGCCAACCCGATCAGGCGGTTGGTCTCGCCGCTCATCGCGGACAGCACCACCACCAGATCATGGCCATCGTCTTTAAATTTCTTTAACTTGTCGGCAACCGCTTCGATACGTTCGACCGTACCGACGGAAGTGCCGCCATATTTATGTACGTATAACGCCATATCGTTGCGCTCATCCTGTCAGGACGCAGCTCAAAGAGCCGCGTCTACCAGTGCAGTTACCGACTCCAGCGCTGCTGGCAATGCCGCCAGATCAGTACCGCCACCCTGAGCAAAATCAGGGCGACCACCGCCTTTACCACCAATTTTAGCCGTCAGATCACGGATCAGATCACCCGCTTTTACTTTACCAATCAGATCTTTAGTCACACCGGCAGCCAGCGCAATCTTGTCATCACCCGTGGCAGCCAGCACCACTACACCACTGCCCAGCTTGTTCTTGAGCTGATCAATGGTATCGCGCAGCGCCTTAGGCTCAACGCCCTCCAGTTGTGCCGCCAGCACCTTGATACCTTTGATATCAACAGCAGTGCTGATCAGATCAGAACCCTGGGACGCTGCCAGCTTAACTTTCAGCTGCTCCAGCTCTTTCTCCAGCTGACGGTTACGGTCAGACAGCGCCTGTACCTTCTCAACCACTGAATCACGGTTGCCTTTAACCAGCGCAGAGATCTGGCCAACTTTGCTGTCTGTTTCATTCAGCCAGTCAAGGGCACCGGCACCGGTGACCGCCTCAATACGGCGTACACCCGACGCAACACCACCTTCAGACGTCACTTTCAGCAGCGCGATATCACCGGTACGGGCGGCGTGGGTACCACCACACAGCTCAACGGAGAACTCACCACCCATCGACAATACGCGAACCGTTTCGTCGTATTTTTCACCGAACAAGGCTGCAGCACCGGTCGCTCTGGCCGCGTCGATATCCATCACACGGGTAACAACATCCGTATTCGCCCGGATCTGATCGTTAACAATCAGCTCGACCTCAGCCAGCTGCTCCGCCGTCACCGCTTCAAAGTGGGAGAAGTCAAAACGCAGACGCTCCGCATCATTCAGCGAGCCTTTCTGCTGTACATGACTGCCCAGTACAATACGCAACGCTTCATGCAGCAGGTGTGTTGCCGAATGGTTCAGAGCAATCGCCTGGCGGCGTGCATCATCAACCTGCGGCGCAACAAGATCACCCACTTTCAGGCTACCTTCACTCACCACACCGTGGTGCAGGTGGTTCTTGCCTTCTTTAGTACAGTCAGCCACCGCAAAGGCGGCACCGGCCATCGCCACACAAAAGCGGTTTCAAGAATAGTTTCAAAGTGAATACCGATAACCGTTAACCAGGTAGCCGCATGTTGGTTTTTTCCCAGCACCCGTAAACGATCTCTTCTGGGCTTACCCCGCAGT
>JAIBDV010000329.1 GCA_024686055.1 Neptuniibacter sp. | reverse complement strand
TGTCGATACGTTGGCCCGTTGCGATGTGGTGTTCTTCGCGACCCCGCATGGCGTTGCGATGAGCATGGCGCCGGAACTGCTGGAGCGCGGCGTTAAGGTGATCGATCTGGGAGCTGACTTCCGAATCCGCGACCTGGAAGTATGGTCCCAGTGGTACGGTATGGAGCATACCGCGCCTGAGCTGGCTGCCCAGGCGGTCTACGGTCTACCAGAAATTAACCGTGAACAGATTAAAAATGCCCAGTTGATCGCCTGTCCGGGGTGTTACCCGACAGCCACGCAGCTGGGTTATTTCCCATTGCTGGAAAACAAGCTGATCGATCACCGTCGCCTGATTGCGGATTGTAAGTCGGGTGTCAGCGGGGGTGGCCGTGGTGCCAAGGTTGGCATGCTGATGTGTGAAACCAGCGAGAGCATGATGGCCTACGGTGTGCCGGGGCACCGTCACCTGCCGGAGATCAAGCAGGGGCTGGCTGATGTGGCAGAGCGTCCTGTACACCTGACCTTCGTGCCACACCTGACGCCGATGATTCGTGGTATTCATGCCACCCTGTACGGGGTACTGAAAGACCCTGTTGACCATGATCTGCAGGCAATGTTTGAAGCGCGCTATGCCAATGAGCCGTTTGTCGACGTGATGCCAGCAGGCAGCCATCCACAGACGCGTAGCGCCAAAGGCTCAAACATGTGCCGGATCAGCGTTCATCGTCCACAAAATGACGACACTGTGGTGGTGCTGTCGGTGATCGATAACCTGGTGAAAGGGGCAGCCGGTCATGCAGTGCAAAACATGAATATCATGTTTGATCTGGCGGAAACGTCCGGCCTGGAAATGGTCGCCTTGATGCCATAAACCGTTGCAGGGGCGACATTTCAGTGTTGCCCCTGATTTTATGGCACAGCTAATACTTGACTGGTTTTGTAGGGTAAGACGATAATAGGCACCAGTACAACACAGGTGTAGATATCTATGAGTGAAGTTATTGATCAGCCACTTGCTATGGGTTTTAGCGATTCGGCTGCAAACAAGGTCCGTTCTCTGATCGAAGAAGAAGCAAACGACAACCTCAAATTGCGGGTGTATATCACCGGTGGTGGTTGTGCTGGTTTCTCCTACGGCTTTACGTTTGATGAAGAGATGGCTGACGACGATACCATGGTGGATAACGATGGCGTTAAGCTGGTGGTTGACCCAATGAGCTTCCAGTATCTGGTTGGCGCAAGTGTCGATTATAAAGAAGGGCTTCAGGGCTCGCAGTTTGTGGTCAATAATCCGAACGCCACGACAACCTGTGGTTGTGGTTCCTCGTTCTCTATCTGACGCGAAGCAGCTGGCGAGCTCATATCACTCTGTGGTGAGTCGTATGAGAATGCAACTATTGTGTCTGTTGGGCGCTCTGGTGTTTGCCAACAGCAGCTATGGCCAGGCGCTGGCGCCTGAATTCAGTTCAGATAAGCGTTATATGACCCAGATCCGGCTGCATACTCCAATGGAGCTGGAAACCCTGCTGGAGCGTGCCAGCAGTCTGGTGGGGCAGGCGCAGCAATATAAAAGCTTCGAGCCCATTGCGGTGGTATTACACGGTAATGAGGCTAATGCTTTCCTCTTCGGGAACTACCAGCGTTATCGTAAACTGATTGATCTGGCTGCCCGGCTGGATGCCTATAAAGTCATTGATGTGAAAATCTGTGAAACCTGGATGCGGATGAATAATGTCCAGCGTTCAGAGTTGCCCGCCTTTGTCGATACCGTTCCTTTCGGTCCCGCTGAACAGCGTAAATTGCATCGCAAAGGGTATCAGGCTTTCTGATCAGGCGGGATAAACCCCGCCAAGAATGCGTTCGCCACGAGCACCTGTCACGGCACTCAGGTTGCCACTCATGCCTGTCAGAGTGCGATAAGCCAGCCAGCTGAAAGCGATTGCCTCTACCCAGTCAGGATCAACACCCAGTGCGGCGGTCGTCGCGACCTCTGCGGGTGCCAGTAATTCTGATATGCGCTGTTTTAGCGCTGAGTTATGGGCACCACCACCGCACAGATAAATCTGATAATGCTGCCAGTCTGAGTGCTGCTTGATGGCGTTACTCAGGGTCAGGGCGGTGTATTCCAGCAGGGTAGCCTGAACGTCTTTATCGGATGGTGGCGAACTGAGTAGCGCCAGCTGCTGCTGTAGCCAGTCGAGGTTAAACTGTTCGCGGCCGGTGCTTTTCGGTGGCGGTAGCTGGAAAAAAGGCAGATCGAGCAGTGATGTCAGCAGTGGTTGGCATATTTCGCCGCTACGTGCCCAGGCGCCATCCCTATCATAGCTTTTGCCCTGTCGGTGTTGAATCCAGCTGTCGAGCAGTACATTACCGGGGCCGGTGTCGTAGCCCATTACCGAGCTCTGACTATCGACTGGCAGCAGGGTGATATTGCTCATCCCACCAATATTTACCAGTAACCGTGAATGTTGCTCGCTCTGAAACAGGGCCTGGTGGAAGGCAGGTACGAGCGGTGCGCCCTGACCTCCGGCGGCCATGTCGCGGCGGCGAAAGTCGGCGACGGTGGTGATACCGGTAAGTTCGGTAATGGTATTGGGGTCACCAATCTGCAGGGTAAAGCCGGGCGCATCAGTGCCGGGACGATGGCGGATGGTCTGGCCATGGCTGCCGATGGCAGTGATCTGTGTGCGGTTGAGCTGGTGTTGTTCAATCAGCTGGTTGGTTGCGCTGGCGAAGATGTTGCCAAGCTCAAGGTCCAGCAAGCCCATCAGCTCTATCTCGTTGTTACCAGGCTGAGTCAGTTGCAGAATCTGTTGTCGGGTTACAGCGGGCAGAGGATAACTGTCCGCTGCAACCAGTGTGCATCGCTCGGGGTCGATCTCGACGGCAACAGCGTCAACGGAATCGAGACTGGTACCTGACATCAGGCCAATATACAGGCTCACTGGGTCAGGGTATCCGTCTTTTTGTCAACCTGCGCCAGTTGAACGCCGTTCTGGCCACGCAGCTGAGTGAGCACTATAGAGGCAAATTCGGCAAAGCGTTTGCGTTCAGCTTTGGCGATGGGGGCTGCGTCAGGCAGCTTTACCTTCAGCGGGTTGCGGTGTACACCATTGACCTGGAATTCATAGTGCAGATGTGGTCCGGTCACCATACCGGTAGAGCCGACGTAGCCAATGATCTGGCCCTGCTTAACCTTGCCGCCTTTTTTCTGTTTACTGCGGAAGGTATTCATATGTGCGTACAGGGTACGGATACCGTTACCATGCTGCAGAATAACAACCTTGCCATAGCCTCCTTTACGACCGCGATGAATAATCTTGCCATCGCCGGCGGCGCGAATAGGTGTGCCGGTAGATGCGGCGTAATCAACGCCTTTGTGAGCGCGGATACGGTTCAGTACTGGATGCTTGCGCTGCATGTTAAAGCGTGAACTGATGCGAGCGAAATCAACCGGTGTGCGCAGGAATGCTTTGCGCATGCTGCGGCCGTCCGGGGTGTAGTAACTGGTACTGCCATCCTGATCGGTATAGCGCAAGGCGGTAAATGCTTTGCCACGGTTGGTGAACTCGGCCGCCACAATTTCACCTACGCCCATCTTTTTGCCGTCCAGGTACTTCTCTTCATAAAGGACGTTGAAGCGGTCGCCTTTCTTTATATCCATGGCAAAGTCGATGTCCCAGCCAAAGATGCTGGCCATCGACATAATGGTACGGTTTGAAAGCCCTGCGCGCTCACCGGCCAGAAACATTGAATTATTGATGACAGCTTCAGCATAACGCAATTCAATATCAGGCTTACGCTCCAGTTTTTTCAGCTCATAGCCGGACACTGTGCGGGTGATCTCAGTACTTCTCAGGCGGTTATGAATGTGCCGTGCTTTGGCTAGTTTACTATCCCTGATCAGAAACTGGAGACTCTCGCCCGGATAGATGCGGTTGAAAGCTTTGCCGCCTTCACGGGCTTTGGCCGCATTGGCAACGGCTATCGCTGTCCGGGCGGGCAGGCCAGCTTTCTGGAACATGCCAGAGATGGTGTCGCCCTTGCCAACCTTTAATTTAACCCAGTCGGCATCATCCTGTTTCTGCTGCTCGGTAGGCTCTGATGCCGGAATT
>JAIBDV010000091.1 GCA_024686055.1 Neptuniibacter sp. | reverse complement strand
CAAGACCATAACTCAAACCCGGTACCATCTGGCCGCGATAGCCCATGACAGATTCTCTACCAGGCAGCTCCGGTCAGGCTGGATCGCAACCTCAGCGCTATGCATTACCACGCGGAGCGTGGGAGCGAGAGTACCCCGACGCGCGCGGAGCGCGCTGCTACAGATCTGTTCCAGACCAGACATTACGACCCTGCCTTATCCAAAAGCGACGCCTTTACCCACGTCCAGCAGATTTCCTGCCCAAGCGCGCCCTCCCCCTGAATCCTGAAATTCTCCCGAACATACCGTAAACACTGCAAAGCCAGCCATGGTGCGGTGCACAGCGGACTGTTCTAAAAACGACTCCCTGAACACCTTTGACTTTGGTCAAGAAAACCGCGAAGCTGTTTTTAATTAAACGGTTAATTAAAGAAAAAGAGGCCCGCAATGCCCAAAGTCGGCATGGACGAGATTCGTCGCCCGCAACTGATTAACGCCACCATGGAGGTGATCGACCAGGTCGGCCTGCAAGGTGCCAGCACGGCGCTGATCAGCCGCGCGGCAGGGGTCTCGCCAGGGATTATTAACCACTATTTCGGCGGTAAAGATGGCCTGCTTGATGCCACCATGCGATCAATCTTACGGCAGCTGTCAGAAGGGGTTCAGGCACGGCTGGAGACAATTCACCCGGACGACATCATTGGCCGACTGAAGGCCATCGTCGGCGGTAACTTCGACTCCCACCAGCTGGACAGCAAAGTGGTGAAAACCTGGCTGGCGTTCTGGTCCCAGGCGATGCACAACCAGAGCCTCTACCGGCTACAGCGGGTCAATGAAAAGCGGCTGTTATCGCACATCCGGCTGGAACTCAAACGGGTACTCCCCGCAGAGCGCGCCCAGTTTGTTGCCCAGGCCATTGCCGCTTTGATTGATGGCATCTGGCTACGCGGTGCACTGACGCCCGAAGGTATAAACAGCGACCTGGCCCAGCGCATTATTACTGATTATCTCGAACGACAGCTGCCATCCGAGCTGTTTGAAAAGCACCGAACATTACAACAAGAACAGGGACTTTGATCATGCAGCACAAAGCACTCTACATCCACGGTCGTTACCAGGATGCCAGCTCCGGTGAAACCTTCACCACGGTTAACCCGGCGACCGGCATGGCCATCGCTGAGATTCAGCAGGCCGCGCTGGCCGATGTCGACGCCGCCGTCGCCTCTGCCCAGCAGGGTTTCAAAGTCTGGTCCGCGATGACCGGCACCGAACGCGGCCGCATTCTGAACAAAGCCGTCGCCCTGCTGCGTGAGCGCAACGACGAGCTGGCGATGGTGGAGGTGCTGGACACCGGTAAACCGCTGCAAGAAGCCAACTGCGTCGACATCGTCACCGGCGCTGATGTGATCGAATATTACGCCGGGCTGGCCTGCAGCCTGCACGGCGAACACCAGGATCTGGGTGGCAGCAACTTCTTCTACAGCCGTCGTGAGCCACTGGGCGTATGTGCCGGTATTGGCGCATGGAACTACCCGATCCAGATCGCCATGTGGAAAGCTGGCCCCGCCCTGGCTGCCGGTAATGCGCTGATCTTCAAACCCTCCGAAGAAACCCCGCTGGGTGCGCTGAAGCTGGCAGAAATTTTCACCGAAGCGGGCCTGCCCGATGGCGTGTTCAATGTAGTACAGGGTGACTACCGGGTCGGCCAGGCACTGTCGCGCCATCCGGAGATCGCCAAAGTCTCGTTTACCGGTGAGTGCGGTACCGGCAAGAAAGTCATGGCCGATGCGGCGGGTTCACTCAAGGCCGTCACCATGGAACTGGGCGGTAAATCACCCCTGGTGGTATTTGAAGATGCCAAGCTGGACAGCGCCGTCTATGGCGCATTGCTGGCCAATTTCTACACCCAGGGTGAAGTCTGCACCAACGGTACGCGGGTCTTTGTCCATGACAGCCTGTACGACGCCTTCGTTGAAAAAGTAAAAGTAATCACTGAACAGATGATTATCGGTGACCCGACTGATCTGAACACCCAGGTGGGTGCGCTGATCTCCCGCGACCATATGGAGAAAGTACTGGGCTACATCGAGGCTGCCAAAGCCGCCGGTGCTCGGCTGGTTTGCGGTGGCGAGCGCGCAACGGAGAATGGCCTGGAAGCCGGTTACTTCGTTAAGCCAACGGTATTTGCTGACTGCACCGATGAGATGCCCAACGTCAAAGATGAGATCTTCGGTCCGGTGATGTCAATCCTGCGCTTCAGCGATGAAGACGAAGTGATCCGCCGCGCCAATAACACTGAGTTTGGTCTGGCAGCGGGCATCTTCACCACCGACCTGGCCCGTGCTCACCGGGTAATCGCCCAGATGCAGGCCGGGATCTGCTGGATCAACACCTGGGGTGCCTCCCCGGCAGAGATGCCAGTAGGCGGTTACAAGCAATCCGGCATTGGCCGCGAAAACGGCCTGGACACCTTAAACCACTACACCCAGATCAAAAGCGTGTATGTGGAACTGGGCGAACTCGATAACCCATACGCCTGAGACAGCACTGTAGCAGCTCGCTCCGCGAGCGTCTGGTGCCGCACACCGGCCGGTGACGCCCGCGGAGCGGTCTGCTACAACGTGCCAATTTAAAACATACACAACCCAGCGTTACGGACACAAACATGAACAAAGAATACGACTACATCATCGTCGGCGCTGGCTCTGCCGGTTGCGTACTGGCCAACCGGCTAACCGAAAGTGGCCAGCATCAGGTGTTGCTGCTGGAAGCCGGTGGCAGTGATCGCAGCATTTTTATCCAGATGCCCACAGCGCTGTCCTACCCGATGAATAGCGAAAAGTACGCCTGGCAGTTTGAAACCGTCGAGGAAGCCGGACTGGATAACCGCAAGCTGCATTGCCCCCGTGGTCATGTGCTGGGCGGTAGCTCATCCATCAACGGTATGGTGTATGTCCGTGGTCATGCCTGTGATTTTGATCAGTGGGAGGCTCAGGGCGCAACAGACTGGAGCTACCAGCACTGCCTGCCCTACTTCCGTAAAGCCGAAAGCTGGGCCGGAGGCGCTGATACCTACCGTGGTGGCGACGGCCCGCTGGCCACCTGCAACGGCAATGAGATGAAACTCAACCCGCTCTACCAGGCATTTATCGACGCGGGTAAAGATGCCGGTTACCCGGAAACTCAGGATTACAACGGTGAACAGCAGGAAGGCTTCGGTCCGATGCACATGACGGTGGATAAAGGCGTGCGCGCCTCCACCGCCAATGCCTACCTGCGTAGCGCCATGAAGCGCAGCAACCTGACCGTGATGACCGGCGTACTCAGCCGCAAAGTGATTCTGGATGGCAAACGCGCCACCGGTATCGAAGTTGAAAAAGGTGGCAAGGTCGATCAGTTCTTCGCCCGTAACGAAGTGATCCTCAGCGCAGGCTCTGTCGGTTCACCGATGTTGCTGCAGCTATCGGGCATTGGCCCGGCCGAGATACTCAAAGACGCCGGAGTCGAGCTGGTGCACGAGTTGCCCGGCGTCGGCGAAAATCTGCAGGACCACCTGGAGGTCTATTTCCAGTTCCACTGCAAACAGCCTATCTCGCTTAACAGCAAACTGGGGCTGGTCAGCAAAGGTCTGATCGGCACCCGCTGGATGCTGTTCAAAGACGGCCTGGGTGCGACCAACCACTTTGAATCCTGCGCCTTTATCCGCTCCCGCGAGGGGCTGAAGTGGCCGAATATTCAATACCACTTCCTGCCTGCGGCAATGCGCTACGACGGCCGGGCCTCCTTCGATGGTCATGGTTTCCAGGTGCATGTTGGCCCGAACAAGCCGGAAAGCCGCGGTCGGGTATGGATTCAGTCCGCCGACCCGAAAGCCAAACCGGGTATCGAGTTCAACTACATCAGCACCGAGCAGGACCGCCAGGACTGGCGCGACTGTATCCGGCTGACCCGTGAGATTATCAGCCAGCCAGCGATGGATGCTTTTCGCGGTGACGAGATCCAGCCGGGGATGGCAATCGAAACCGACGCGCAGATTGATCAGTGGGTCAAAGAGAATGTTGAAAGTGCCTACCACCCCTCCTGTACCTGCAAAATCGGCGCAGATGATGACCGGATGGCCGTCCTGAACAGCCAGTGTCAGGTGCGCGGAATAGAAGCCCTGCGCGTGGTAGACTCCTCGGTTTTCCCGACGATTACCAACGGTAACCTTAATGCACCGAGCATTATGGTGGCCGAAAAAGCCGCAGATCAGATTTTAGGCAACACGCCACTGGCGCCAGCAGACGTAAACGTCTGGATTGCTGACCAATGGCAGGACACACAACGCAGTGGCAGCGCCAAGCGACCACTGCAGGCATAAGCCGCCTGTTCACACCCGGCAGGCTTAGCCGCCTGCCTTTGGCCGCGCGATATTGCATGGCCGTACACCGCCCGGCAGACGCCTGGCGCGTATCACCTGAAAACTGATAACAACAAAGGTAAACACAGATGACCACCAATACAGCCCTTTCCAACCGTAAACGGACCCTGACACGTACCCTGGCCGCCACCCTGAGCCTCAGCGCCTCCATGGCCTTTGCTGGCCAGTGTGACACCGTACGTTTCTCCGACGTTGGCTGGACCGATATCACCGCCACCACCGCTGTTACCAGCGAAGTCGTGTCCGCACTGGGTTACAAAACCAGCACTCAGCTGCTGTCCGTGCCGGTCACCTACACCTCCCTGGCGAATGGCGATATCGATGTATTTCTGGGCAACTGGATGCCAACCATGGAAGCCGACATCGCTAAATACCGTGAAGCTGGCACCGTCGAGAGTATTCGTGCCAACCTGGAAGGGGCCAAATACACCCTGGCGGTACCCCGCTACGTGTACGATGCAGGGGTGAAAAGCTTCGCTGATATCGAGAAGTACAAAAGCAAATTCAAAAGCCGCCTGTACGGCATCGAGCCGGGTAACGACGGTAACCGTCTGATTCAGGACATGATCGACAAAGATGCCTTCGGCCTGAAGTCATTCAAGCTGGTTGAGTCCAGCGAAGCGGGCATGGTGTCGCAGGTAGCCCGCTCCGCCAAGCGTAACCAGTGGGTTGTGTTCCTGGGCTGGGCACCGCATCCAATGAACGCCAACATTGATATGGTGTACCTGGACGGCGGCGATGACTACTTTGGCCCGAACTACGGTGGTGCCAGCGTTCATACCAACACCCGTAAAGATTACAGCACCCAGTGCCCTAACATGGGCAAGCTGCTGAACAACCTGAGCTTCAGCCTGAAGATGGAAAATGAAGTGATGGGTGCCATTCTGGACGATGGCCAGAAACCACAAAAAGCTGCTCAGGCCTGGCTGAAAAGCAACCCTGAGGTGCTGAACAACTGGCTGGCCGGCGTTAAAACCCGCGATGGCGGTGACGCTGTTGCTGCAGTACGAGGCCACCTGGGCCTCTGATTTTCCTGCAACACCCCGCGCGCCGCTACAGACCCTGGCTTTGTAGCAGCGCGCTCCGCGCGCGTCAGGCAAGAAAATAAGGCTCACAACAGGCCCCACGTCCGGTGAACACCACCGGGCCTGAGTAGCGTTAGGCCTGAATCCGGCAACTGCCTGAGCTCGCCAAACAATGTTACACGCAGAATACGCAGGTACCTTTTATGAACTGGATTACTGAACACAAACTTCCGCTAGGCAGCTGGATGGAAGCCTTCGTTGACTGGCTGACCATGAACGCCTCTGGCTTCTTTGACGCCATCTCCATCTCGCTGGAATGGCTGATTCTGTCGGTGGTCGATTTTATCCAGTGGTTTCCCCCTTTCGTGCCGATGGCCGTGGTCGCCGGTATCGCCTGGGCACTGCATCGTAGCGTGCCACTGGTCATCTTCGTCGTCGCCTCCCTGCTGCTGATCCTGAATCTGGGCTACTGGCAGGAAATGATCGAAACCCTGGTGCTGGTGCTGACCGCCACCTCACTGTCGATTATCTTTGGTATCCCAATCGGCATCCTGGCGGCGCACAAGCCATGGATCTATACCATCCTGCGGCCGATTCTGGATCTGATGCAGACCATCCCGACGTTTGTATACCTGATCCCAACCCTGGTGCTGTTCGGCCTGGGCGTTGTACCCGGGCTGATCTCCACCATTATTTTCGCCATCGCCGCACCCATCCGCCTCACCTACCTGGGCATCAGCCGGGTACCGGAAGAGCTGATCGAAGCAGGTCGCGCCTTCGGCGCTACCCCGTTCAAGCTGCTGTACAAAGTGGAACTGCCCGCCGCCATGCCCAACATCATGGCCGGGGTCACTCAGTGCATCATGCTGTCGCTATCGATGGTGGTCATCTCTGCACTGGTCGGTGCCGACGGGCTGGGTAAACCGGTTATCCGGGCACTGAACACCGTTAACATTTCACAGGGTTTTGAAGCAGGGCTGGCCATTGTACTGGTTGCCATCATTCTGGACCGTATCTGTAAAACCCCCGGTTCACGTGAGGAGGGCTAAATATGACTGCTGTCAGTATTAGAAATCTGGATGTGGTGTTCGGCGACAAGGTTACGCAAAGTCTGGCCCTGCTGGATCAGGGTAAAACCCGTCAGGAGATCATCTACAACACCGGTGATGTGGTGGGTGTTCACAACGCCAGTATCGAAGTTAAACAGGGTGAAATCTGCGTATTAATGGGGCTGTCGGGTTCGGGTAAATCCAGCCTGCTGCGTGCCGTCAACGGCCTTAACCCGACCAGCCGTGGCGAGCTGCTGGTGCGTGATGGTGAGCAGATGGTGGATATCGCCAAATGTGACGCCAACACCCTGCGCCATATGCGCAGCAAACGGATCTCCATGGTGTTTCAGCGTTTCGCGCTGATGCCCTGGCTGAATGTGGTCGATAACGTCGCCTTTGGGCTGGAGATGCAGGGCATCAGCAAACCGCAGCGCCGTAAGCAGGCGATGGAAAAGCTGGAGATGGTCGGCCTGGACGAATGGCACGATAAGCTGCCCCACGAGCTATCCGGCGGTATGCAACAGCGTGTTGGCCTGGCGCGCGCCTTTACCATGGACAGCGATATTCTGTTGATGGATGAGCCCTTCTCCGCGCTGGACCCGCTGATCCGCAGCCAGCTGCAGGACGAGCTGATCGAACTACAGCAGAGGCTGAACAAAACCATCCTCTTCGTCAGCCATGATCTGGATGAAGCGCTGAAAATCGGCACCCATATCGCCATTATGGAATCCGCCAGGATTATCCAGCACGGCAAACCGGAAGATATCGTTCTCAACCCGGCCAACGCTTACGTGGAAGATTTTGTTTCCCACACCAACCCGCTCAACGTACTACGTGGCCGCTCACTGATGACCAATATCAGCGAACTGGAAACCCTCGAAGAGATGCTGGTGCTCAACCGCAACGAAAAAACCTGCGTGCGCACCGATGACACTGGCAAAGTGGTTGAAGCCAGCCGTCAGGGTGAGCCACTGGCACTGCACCACTGGCAGGAAGGTGACGCGGTCGATGCGCTGCCAGAAGACGCGCTGGTGATGGCCAGCCCGGATATCTCCATGCGCGACGCCATCGGCATCCGCTACCGCACCGGTCAGCCAGTACTGCTGAAAGAAGACCACAGCCTGGTCGGCATCCTGTCAGATAAAGACTTCTACCACGCCCTGCTGGGTAAACACTTTAGCGCCGCCTGAAGCCTTTCACAGAGGCACGGCCTGCCGTGCCTCTGTGACGTTAACGCCGAATATAGGTCCATTCCACTTCGGTATAGCCAAAGCTGACCTCTTCCAGCCCATTACGCTGCTTGCGCATGCCCGTCACTTTGAGGTTACGGAACGTCGCCGTTACATATTTACCCCGCTTACCCTCCCCCTGAAAGCCAGTCACCGTGACTGTACCCAGCGGCTTTTTCGAGCGCATCAGCTGACGTAACTTCGGCGATGATTTATCAATGCTATGCACCACTTTCAACGTTCCGGCACGGTTTCGCATACCTTGCTGTTCATTACGAGCTTTGTCTGGTGAAAAGATACCGCTGGCTTTTTTACCGTTAGCGATACGGCCGACACCGGCACTGGCCTGCTCAACCACAAAATCTCCGCTGATCCCATCGTATTTCATATACGCCGCCGCCGAGGCCGACAGGCTCCAGACTGCACATAACATCACCACACACCACCGCATCAATTGAGCCATGCTGCTGGCCTCCCTGGTCAGATACATTAATGACACCGACAACACTCTGCCAGTGGCTACAAGATAGTCAGAACACAACCGTTCACCACAGTTCCCCTGCCGCGAGCAGATACAGCCCTCGCTACACAAGCACCTGATGATCACGGCGGCGTTTACCGAAAGGGTTAAACGGCGGTATTTTCTTGTGCCGGGTCTGGCGCATGCTGAGGTTCAGCAGCAGCGGTTGCTGCAGGCTGTCGGTGTGGTGAGAAGGGGTATCAGTGCTGGAAAATAGATCGTTAGTATTCAGGCCCGTCATGCCAGAGGATGGCGGCGCAGCCTGAACAACAGTGGCCAGGCTGACACAGCAGCCTAACGTTAGCAGATGCTTCAGTGCTTTGATCATCATGTTCTCTCCCTGCAGTGCGTTACACCAGCATAGGAGAGAACAAAATTTCGTCAATTAATCGCCCGGTAACACCGGGTGAGTATCAGGCGACTTTAGCAGCTTCTTTCTGGCTGGCCAGGTACTCATCATAGGTACCCTGGAAATCCACTACACCCTGATCTTTAATCTCGATCACACGAGTCGCCAGCGACGAGACAAACTCTCGGTCATGGCTGACAAAGATGATGGTGCCGTCATAGCCCAGCAGCGCCTGGTTCAGCGCTTCGATGGCTTCCATATCCATATGGTTGGTCGGCTCATCCATTACCAGTACGTTGGTATCCATCATCATCAGCTTGCCGAACAGCAGGCGGTTTTTCTCACCACCGGAGCAGACACGGGCTTTCTTATTGGCATCATCGGCAGTAAACAGCAGACGACCCAGCATGCCACGTACCATCAGATCATCATGTTTGGCTGTGCGCCACTGGGACATCCAGTCAAACAGATTCAGATCGCTGTCAAAGTCAGCACTGCTGTCCTGTGGGCAGTAGCCAACCATGGCATTTTCAGACCACTTGATCACACCGCTATTGGCTTTCAGATCGTCCATCAGGCAACGCAGGAAGGTGGTTTTACCGGCACCGTTTTCGCCGATCACCGCCAGCCGGGCACCGGCTTCCAGGATCATATTGCCCTTGCTGAACAGCGTTTCCCCCTCAAAACCATGGCCCAGATCTTCCAGGATCAGCGCCTGGCGGT
>JAIBDV010000065.1 GCA_024686055.1 Neptuniibacter sp. | reverse complement strand
AGCTGCGGTGCTTTGCTGAACCAGCTGCGGGTCATTAACTCCAGTCGCAATCGCTGCGGCTGGCCCTGCCAGCGGGCGGCGGGGGTCTGTGGTAACAGCTGGGTGTGAATAATTAATCGCGCTGAACCGGTGTCGTCTGCAGCCTGGCCAGCAGCAGCCAGGGCCAGTAAAGTGATGGCAAAACAGACTCGCCGAGCCCACCGCTGTCCACGTTCAGTCATCTGCCTTGCCCCCCTGCTGTTGCTGTAACTGATAGGCAAAGCGCAGCCGTAAAAACGCCGCCGGGTCGGGGTTTAGCCCCCCCAGCCAGAGCTGCTGCAATTGCGCCTGAGTCAGCCCGGCGTCGGCTGTCAGCGGCTGGCGTTCGGCCTCGTCGGCGGCCGGAGCCAGGTCCATCACCAGACCATCAGCGTCAAGCCGCGCTTTGCCTTCGCGTTCCACCTGTGCTGCCGGGCGCTCGGCCAGTTGCTGCACCAGTTGCAGGTTCAGCCAAGCCGCGGCCAAGTCGGGTTGCAGCGCCAGTGCTTTGCGGTAACTGATCGCCGCCAGTGGATAGTGGCCCAGCTGGGCCAGCGCATTGCCCTGATTATGGTAGCCCTCGGCACTGCGTAGCTGGCCAAAAAGCGTTGCCGCTGCAGCATAGTCACCGGCACCATAGAGCGCCGCCGCACGCCAGCCTGGCTGCTGAAACCGTGCTGCGGCTTCGGCGTATCGGCCCTGTTGATAGAGCCCATGGCCGTACTGATCAGCGCTGTACCACAGTGCCCAGGCCGGAGGCTGCCCCAGCGACAGCCACAGTACAAGCAGACTGATCAGCAAGCCCAGGCTGGTGGCCAGAATCAGCGGCCTGGCCCGCGGCAACGTTACTGCCATTGCAATAACCGCCCCCGACGGAACCAGAGCAGGGTCAGCCCCAGCAGCGGCCAGCACAGGTAATAGCCCAGATCCAGCGCCGTGTCCTGTCCATCAGAGCCCTGACCCTCGGAGCCCTGGCCTTGCCACTGCAGCAATTGCGCCGGTAACCCCGGCAGTGTGGTGTCGACACCCTGCAGCCGGTAGTAATGCAGACCCGCCGCCAGCACGGGTGTGGCCGACGGGTCTGACTGTTTATTCAAATGCCAGATCAGTACCGGGGCCGGATGTGGTGTAGCGGCCCAGCCCGCCAGTTCAGTGGCCAGCGGCACCTGACCGGCAGTGATCAACAGCTGCAGGCCTGGCGAGTGCTGGCGTTGCAGCAGCTGCTCACCGGCCTGCAGTGCCAGCATCGGCCGCCAGCCAGCAACAGGCATTAAAGCCGGTTGCAACGGTTCGATGAAGCGGCGCAGGCTGGCGCTATCACGGGTCAGTGGCAATACCCGATGGGCACTGCCAGCGAACACCTGCAATGCCATCGGGCTGCCCGCGTATTGATCCAGCAAGGCATGTAGTTGCAGCCGGGCCCAACGTAACGCGGCCGGTTGCATCTGCCCGTCCAGCGCCAGGCTGATCACCAGTGGCGGCCGGAGCTGTGCGCTGGCAGCTGCCCCCTGCCAGCGTGGCCCGCTGAGCACCAGCAGCCAGCACAGCAGCATCAATAGCGCCAGCCTGCGAGGGCTAATCCGGGTGCCCGGCGTGGCCTCTGGCTGGCGGAGCAGGAGGCTCAGCAGCGACGGACTCAGCTGTTGCTGCCAGCGCTGCTGATGCGCCTCGCTGTAACGCTGCCAGCCCAGTAGCGCCAACGATACCGGCAACAGCAGCCACCAGAGCGGGCGCTGCACGCTGAGCCCGGCGGCGGTGTCGGTCAGTAGCAGCCACAGGTTATTCAGCATGCGGGACCTCACCGGCAGCTGGCCGCCGCAGCTGTCGCCACTGTTGCCAGCCCAGCCAGCCATGCACCGCCAGCGCCACCAGCAACGCCACGGCTAAGGGCCAGTGATAAAGCGGCTGGCGTGGCTGATGATAACGCTGCTGTAGCTGGCTGGGCTCCAGCGTGGCCAGCCGGGCCTGCAGCTGGGCCAGTTCAGCCGGGGCGCGGGCCATAAACAGCTGCCCTCCGGTGCGTTCAGCCAGTGCCGCCAGCCCGGTCAGGTCCAGCGCAGGCTGGCCCGGTGTGGCCGGGTCTCCCACGGCTATGGTATGAATTTTAATCCCCGCCTGGGCGGCAAAACCGGCGGCGATCAGCGGTTCGATCTGGCTACCGGAGTCATTGCCATCGGTAAACAGCAGCAACAGTTTTTCCGGCGACTCGCTGGCGGCAAACAGTTTCAGCGCCAGCCCGATCGCATCGCCGAGCATGGTTTTTGGCCCGGCCATCGGTGGTTTCACCTCGGCCAGCAACTGGCTGAACAGCGCCGGGTCCTGACTGAATGGCAGTTGCAGGTACGGCGCGCTGCCAAAGACGATCAGCCCGAACCGGTCCCCCGGCCGTTCACGCACCAGCTGATTAAGCACGGTTTTCAGCGCCGCCAGCCGGGTGATGGGGTCACCACCGTCGGTATCGGCGGCCTGCATGTCCGCCGTGTCCATAGAACCGGAGATATCCACCGCCAGCAGCAGATCCCGACCGGGCCGGGTTTCCACCACCGGTTCCCCCAGCCACACTGGCCGGGCCAGCGCCAGCAGCAACGCCAGCCAGATCAGCCCCAGCTGCAGCCATTGCAGTGGCAGGCGGCGCGGAATCAGTTGCGGCTGTGGAGCCTGGCGGGATGCCCGCGCCAGCCGGGCCATAAACGGCACCTGCAAGGCAGGCTGAGCGCTGGGCTGGGGGGGCAGCCAGCGCAGCAATAACCAGGGCAGTGGCAGTAATAACAGCAACAGCGGGTAACTCAGTTGCAGCATGGCGGCTCCTCCATGGGCAGCGGCACCTGGCTGATATGACGCCGGGTCCATTGGCGCAGACCATGGATCAGCGGATCAAGCTGCGGGCCGCTGAGCAGTAATAGCTGCGCATCCGGGGCCCAGGCCAGCTGGTCCAGCAGGGGGCCGAGCTGGCGCTGAAACGGCTGCTGCTGATATGCCTGGCCCATCGACTGATCCAGCCAGGCCCACCACGCCGGGCCTTGCAACCTGATCACTGCCGGGTCGGCAGGCTGACCGGTGCTGGCCAGTGCGGTACGGCGCAGCAGCTGGGGCAGCTCGCGCAGGGCTAAGAGCCGGGCCGATGGCTGGCTGGCGGCCCCGGACTGACCCAGCAGCTGCTGCAGTTCATCCAGCCGTTGCCCTGCTGCCCGGCGATAACCGTTCGCCAGCCATTGCCGCCACAACCGCCCCGCCTGCCAGAGCAACCCCAGGCCGATAAACCCCAGCACCAGCCAGCCGCCCGACGCCAGCGGCCAGTTGCTGATCGGTTCCGGCAGCTGCAACGGCTGTAAGTGTTCCAGCCAGGGGTTCGGTTGAGCCATCACGGAAGCGGTCATTGGGATCGCCCGGCCAGCAGGCTGAGCTGGTCGATCAGCCCGCTGGCGGTGGTCAGCATTAATAACGTCACCGGCAACGGAGCCAGTCGCCGTTGCAGGCTGTGCAGCTGGTGCTGGTACTCGGCGGCGTAGCGCTGTCGCAGGTCGGGATCGCTACTGTCGAGTAGCAGATATTGCTGGCCATCGCTGAACGGCCAGCGCCCGGCGTCGGGCAGTTGCTGTTCCAGCGGGTCACTGATCAGCACCAGATTCAGCTGGTTATGCCGGGCCAGGCTGAGCAACGGACCATCGGCCAGGGAGCTGAGGCCATCCAGATCACTGATCAGCCACAGGTCACTGCTGTGCCGGGCCAGCCGCCCCAGTTCCAGCAGGCCTGCGGGCAGCTGATCGGCAGGGTCAGGATGAGGCAGTGCCACTGGGATTTGTGTCTGGCAGAGCTGTTGCAGCAGGTGCAGGCGGGCCTGTTCACTGCGTTTGGGCCGGATCTGCTGACGCTGGCCAGGCTGGCAGATCAGCGCGCCGAGCCGGTCACCCTGTGCCTGGCTCTGCCATAAAAGTAGCGCCGCCAGCCGGATCGCCAGCGCCGATTTAAGCTGGCACTGAGAGCCAAACTGCATCCGTTGTTGCAGGTCCAGCAACAGGTGTACCGGCCGTTCGCGCTCTTCGCTGAACACCTGCACCATCGGCTGACCACTGCGCCGGGTCGCTTTCCAGTCCAGCCGCCGGGTGTCGTCGCCGGGCTGATAGTGACGCAGCTCTTCAAACATCAGCCCCCGGCCCCGCTGGTGGCTGTGGCGGCTGCCGCTGAAACCACTGCGCGCCGCCAGCTGGTTCAGCGCAGGCAGTGCCTGGGCCGGAGCCCGCAACGCCAGTAACGCAGCCAGACTCACCAGCGCTTCATCGGCATCAGCCGCCACTGTCATACCACCGGCACCAGGCTGAGCAGGCGCGCCACCAGCTGGTCCACGGTGTCACCCCGCGCCTTGGCGGCGTAACTGAGCTGCAGCCGATGACGCAGCACATCCGGCGCAATCCGGCGCAGATCAGCGGGCAACACATGGTCGCGTCCGGCCAGCCAGGCGCTGGCGCGGGCACAGCGATCCAGCGCGATACTGGCCCGCGAACTGGCCCCCACCTCAAGCGCTTCCGCCAGTTGCGGGTCGTAACGTTGCGGCTCACGGGTGGCCATGATCAGAGCGACAATATAGTCATCCATGGCGGGAGACACCTGCACAGCACGGATTTGCTCACGGGCACTGAAGATCGCCGCCTGGCTGACGGGCAGCGGCGGCAAGGCCGGACAGCCCTCCTCGGCCCGCATCTGCTGGATGATCTGCCGCTCCGAGACATCGTCGGCATAGCCCATCTGTACTTTGAGCAAAAAACGGTCCTGCTGGGCTTCGGGCAGTGGGTAGGTGCCCTCCTGTTCCAGCGGGTTCTGGGTGGCCAGCACCATAAACAGGTCCGGCAGTGGATGGCTGTGTCCGGCCACCGTCACCTGGCGCTCTTCCATCGCCTCCAGCAATGCCGATTGCACCTTGGCCGGAGCACGGTTGATCTCATCGGCCAGCACCAGGTTGTTAAACACCGGGCCGGGTTCAAAGCGCAGTTCGCTGTGGTCAGATTGATGGTGCAATACGTCGGTGCCGGTCACATCGCCAGGTAGCAAATCGGGGGTAAACTGAATGCGGCCCAGGCTGGCATCCAGCTGGCTGGCCAGGGCTTTGATCAGGCGAGTTTTGGCGGTGCCGGGCAGCCCTTCCAACAGCAGATTGCCGTTGCAGAGCAGGCAGATCAGCAGCCGTTCAACGATCGCGGGCTGGCCGATCAGGGCCTGATTAAGCTGAGCCTGCAGCCGGAGCAGGCTCTGATGAGCAGAGGATGGAATCAGATTAAGATCAGGTTGCATGGCAGCCCCTTGCTTGCCCCTGAGCGCCGTAGCGGCGCCAGGCCAGCGGCAACTGCCGCTGGCCTGGCTCAGGTTCAAGCCTGATTGGATAGCTTATTTATACTGCATAAATTTCTCGACGATCTGGTCAACACTGAAGCTGGCCGGACGCTGGCGCGGCGGAAACTCTTTAAAGGTTGCCAGGAAGCCTGCGGTGGTCGCCTGTGCTTTGTAGAGGTACGGCAGGCGATCGGCAAACCAGCGGTCGTAACAGCAGGACTCGATATCCGCCCGTTCGAACGGGTCACGCCGCAGGTTGAAGATCTTCGGCAGACGCAGTGGGGTCATCGGGTCACGCCAGACTTCCAGGCCGTGGGCGCGCTGCTCGGAGAACATCACTTTCCAGTCGCCCATACGCACCGCCGACAGTTTGCCGTCGTCGGTAAAGTAGAAGAATTCCTGGCGTTTACCCGGCGCTTCACCCTTGAGGTGCGCCAGCTGGTTGTAGCCATCCAGGTGTACTTTGAACGCTTTACTGCCCGCTTTGTAACCCTGTTTAAGCTTGGCTTTGATCTGTGGCTCACCCACAGCGGCCATCAACGTTGGCAACCAGTCCTGGTGGGACACAATATCGTTGGAGATCACACCGGGTTTGATCTGGCCGGGCCAGCGCACCATGGCTGGCACCCGGAAACCGCCTTCCCAGGTGGTATTTTTCTCGCCTCGGAACGGAATGGTACCGCCATCAGGCCAGGAGAATACTTCGGCACCGTTATCGGTGGAGTAGAACACGATGGTGTTATCGGCGATGCCCAGTTCATCCAGTTTCCCCAGCAGCTGGCCGACCTGATCATCATGCTCGGCCATGCCATCAGCGTAGATACCCTGGCCGGTTTTACCTTCCCATTTCTCGCTCAGCCGGGTCCAGACATGCATCCGGGTGGCGTTAAACCAGAGGAAGAATGGCGTGTCGGCAGCATTAGCTTTGTCCATAAAACCCAGCGCGCCTTTGAGGAACTCGTCATCCACGGTTTCCATCCGTTTTTTGGTCAGCGGGCCGGTGTCTTCAATACGGCCATCAGCGTAGGAGTGAATCACGCCGCGTGGGCCAAAGCGTTTTTTGAACGCCTCGCCTTTAGGGTAATCCGGGTGTTCCGGTTCTTCTTCGGCGTTGAGGTGGTAGAGGTTGCCGTAGAATTCATCAAAGCCGTGGTTAGTCGGCAGGTATTCATCACGGTCACCGAGGTGGTTTTTACCGAACTGGCCATTGATATAGCCTTTCGGTTTCAGCAACTCGGCCAGGGTCGGGTCTTCCGGTTTGAGACCTCGATCTGCCCCCGGCATACCCACTTTGGTCAGCCCGGTACGGATCGGGTGCTGACCGGTGATGAACGCCGAACGCCCGGCGGTACAGCTCTGCTCGCCGTAAGCATCGGTGAACAGCATGCCTTCGTTGGCGATGCGGTCAATATTGGGGGTTTTGTAACCCATCATGCCGCGGTTGTAGGCACTGATGTTGAACCAGCCGACATCGTCACCCCAGATAACGACGATATTCGGTCGTTTGGGATCGGTGGAGGCAGCCAGGCTAAGGCTGCAGACAAGAGAACAGACGATGGCGACCAGCCACCGGCGCGGACGGGCCGCTGTGAACAGGGATTTACGCATAACCCAACCTTCATGTTTTTTGTTGTTGGCTGCACCGGTGGCATTGCAGTGACCGTTCACCACGCCAGCCGTCGCAGAGGACAGGGATAACCCTGATTCTACGAAGGTCGCAGGTTAGGCGGCTATTGCCGAGGCCGCCAAACGCTTGCCCGAGCACACAGTTTCGCAGCGCTATTTCAGCATAGCAGTGGCACTGGCAAGGCTATGGGACGGGTGTTTTTGAGATTGGTGCCTTGTGGCGCCGGTGTCTTGTGGGACCGGTGCACCCTGCGGGCATAAATCCCCACCGGGAAGAACCCCGTGCAGGCCTCTGCCCCGTGCCAGGAAAGAAACCAGCTACGTAGGAGCGAGCTTGCTCGCGATGCTTTTGGCTATGCCCGGCCTGATCGCCAGCAAGCTGGCTCCTACAGGGAAACGCGGAGTTCTGCTCCTGTCACTCGCTGGGGGCTATCTTATCTGAGCGGTATAGCGCCGGGGATTTTCCGGTCCAGCGTTTGAAGGCGCGGGAGAAGGAGCTGAGGCTGGCGAAGCCCAGCATGTAGCAGATTTCGTTGATCGCCAGGTGGGATTGCTCCAGGTACTGGCGGGCCAGTTCATGGCGGACATCTTCGACGATCTGGGTGTAGGTGGTGTCGGCCTGGTGCAGTTTGCGTTGCAGGTTGCGCAGGCTGAGGTTGAGGGCTTTGGCGACTTTTTCCTGGCCAGGCTCACCGGCGGGCAGCATCTCTACCACGCGGGCGCGCACCTGGCTGACGATGTCGTTCCACTCCAGCCGGGCCAGGTAGTCGATCACCACCTGGTCACTCTGCACCGCCAGCTCGGGGTTGGCGGTGGCCAGAGGGCGCTCCAGTAGATCACGATCAAATTCAATCATGGTCTGAGCGGCTCCGAACTGCAGCGGGCAGTTAAACAGTTGCTGCCAGGGCGCTGCATCGGCGGGTGCCGGGCGGTCGAATAACAGCCGGGAGGGGGTCAGGTCAGGCTGGTCCAGGTCGCGGCAGATCTGCAGCACCGAAGCAACAAAGGCATCCAGCGCTTCATGGGCGACTATGGTCTGGCCATGCTCATCCTGATTCACCTGAAACCGCAGCCGGTAACAGTCGGCCCCCTGCTCCAGTCGCAACTGGCCTGCGTTGCTGACCACCCGCACATAGTTCACCAGCCGTTGCAGGGCGTCCTTCAGGCTGTCACTGGCCCAGATGGAATAGCCCAGAGCGTGGAAAGTCGTGGGCTTTATATAATCGGCAACCTTGAGTCCCAGCGCTTCATCGCCGGTCAGCTGCACCGCCAGCTGCCACACCTGGGCCATCTTGCGGGTGTCAAAGCGGCTGTTGGAATCCGTGGCGTGAGCCAGCTCCAGCCCCGCCTGGTGAAAAAGTTCGCTGCTGTCACAGCCAGCGGCATCCATGGCCCTTGATATGGCGATAATCCATCCGCCAGAGGACGTTGCTCTGCGCATAAGGTCTGATCTATCCATTGTTATTTTTATATGACTTTCCTGCAGTATACCGGGATGCCCTCTATACAGAAGTCGAATCAACACCTGGCGCTATTCAACCCATCCACCCAGTCCGGTACAGTAACCCCTTACTTTTTCCGTCACCGATAAACCGAAAAAAGAGAGAGATAGCGTGGCCAAACTGGGTTTTGTTGTGCTGGTACTGCTGTTTGGTGCCTGCAGTTTTATTGCCGGGGTTGTGGCCCCAACGGATATATCCAAACCGGTGCGCCGTTTTGCCCAGACACAGTATGAGCGCTGGTATCCGCCCGAAGCCGAGGCCGCGCTGGACGAGCTGGCAACCCAGATTGACCCGCTGGCGGCCAAAGCAGTTGATTACAGCAGCCTGATCCACACCCCGGAGCTGGCCGGCAGAATCGGTATTCAGGTTGGTCTGTACAGCTCACAGAATGAAGCCCAGGTGCTGCAGGCTGAGCTGGATCAGCTGAAACTGCCCGCCCAGGCCATTCCGGTAAAGATCGCCGGTAGCTTCAGCTGGGTATTACTGGCCACCGGGCCCTATAAAGACGCTCAGCAGGCCCGGCTCAGCGTGGCCCGGCTGCGCTCGCTGTTCGGCTACGACCGCGCCTTCGATCTGATCCGTTGGCCGGAAAAAGCAAAATAGGCACAATTCTCAATATGGCCGAATCGGTCTCCTTCCGGTCCGGCCACAGCCTCACGCCCGCCAGCCGCTCAGGCTAAAGTAGCTTCCATCAATCACAAAAGGAAGCCACCATGACCCATACCGCCTTACTCGCCATCGACGTACAGGAATCCTTTAAACAGCGTGATTACTGGCAGGACGCTGATTTTACAGGCTATACCGAACGCCAGAACCAGCTGATCGGCGCGGCCCGTAAACAGAACTGGCCAGTGGTGTTTGTACTCCACAACGAGGCCCAGGGTGTTTTTTCACCGGCGTCCGGTTTTGTCCAGGTGATGGACTTTGCCGATAAACAGGCCGATGATCCTGTCTTCAACAAGCATGTTCACAACGCCCTGCTTGGCAGCGGCCTGCATGAATGGCTGCAGGCCCGTGACATTACCCGGCTGGTCATCAGCGGTATCCGTACCGAGCAGTGCTGCGAAACCACCACCCGTGTCGCCAGCGACCTGGGCTATACGGTAGAGTTTGTACTGGATGCGACCCTGACCTTCCCCATGGTGCATCCGCACAGCGGTGATACCGTATCGGCGGCGGCCATTCAGGCCCATACCGCACTGGTGCTGGAGAAACGCTTCGCCAGCATCCGCAAGGTCGCGGATTACCTGTAACGGTACCCTTGCCAGATCACGATGCTCTTGTGGGTCTGCTGTCCTCAGCGGGAAGAATCGGCAGCAGGCTCACACTGGATATAACACCAGCCCCTTACATGGAAGCCGAACCACCATGCACACCCCGCGCAACATCTATCTGCTGGTACTGCCTCGGGTCCACCTGCTGGACCTGGCCGCCCCGGCACAGATTTTTGCCCACCCCTCGCTGGCAGGTCGGGTCAGACTGCGCTACATCTCCACCCAGCTCGAGGTCAGTTCACAACAAGGCCTGCAGCTGGCACGGCTGGAACCCCTGCCTGAACGGCTGGGTACCAACGACTGGCTGATGCTGATCGGCACCAGCCGCCTTAATCAGCATCTGCATGAGCCCGAGTACCAGCAGGCGATCGAATGGCTGCGCCAGATCAGCGGCCAGTATCAGCTGCTGGCGGGCATCTGTTCCGGCACGCTGCTGGCTGCCCGTGCCGGACTGCTCGATGGCCTGCGCTGCACCACCCATCACGACCTCACCGCCAGCCTGCGCCAGCTGGCCCCTGCCGCGCTGGTGCAGGATGACTGTATTTTTGTCGGCGATGGCCCGGTCTGGACCAGCGCCGGAATCACCACCGGGCTGGATTTATGCCTGCAGCTGGTGGCCGAGCACTGGGGTCAGGACTGCGCCGTCACCATCGCCCGTGAAATGGTGCTGTATCAGCGCCGTTCCGGCCATGAGCAACAGCTCAGCTTCTGGCTCAACCACCGTAACCACCTCCAGAGCCGAATTCACGCCGTACAGGATCTGATCATGGCCCGGCCGGGCCAGCGCTGGACCATGACCGAGCTGGCCGCTCAGGTTCACCTGAGTGAGCGCCATCTACGCAGGCTCT
>JAIBDV010000218.1 GCA_024686055.1 Neptuniibacter sp. | reverse complement strand
CTGATGTTCGCGCCGAGGACCCTGGCGCGCTCACGCAGTAGCGCGGCATCACCGAGTACGACAAATTCCGGCATATCCTCGCGCAGGGCGATTGCGATACACAGGTCCGGCCCGATTCCAGCGGGCTCGCCCGCAGTGATTACCAGTCGTTGTACGCTCACATCTACCTCACTATTCCCTGTCAGTTTTTGATGTCAATGAAGGCCTGGCTGCGCAGCTCGCGCAACCAGTTTGAGAGCTCTTCATTAAATTTACGTTTACGGATAACGGCGCGGGCCTGGTTGGCTTGCATCTCTTCGCCCATGTCCTGCTGACGACGGTCACTGACATACATGATGTGCCAGCCAAAGCGGGACTCAAAAGGACGGGAGATTGAACCGGTGCGGGTATTGTTCATTACATCTTCAAAGGCCGGTACCATCTGGCCGTTTTGTACCCAGCCCAGGTCGCCGCCTTCAGAGCCGCTGGTCGGGTCGTCACTGTATTCTTTAGCCAGTGTGGCAAAGTCTTCGTTACTGTCGACAATGCGGTTGTAGAGTCGTTCGATCAGGCGTTTTGATTGTGCCGGATTGCGGATTTCGCTGGGCTTGATCAGAATATGGGAGACCTGTGCCTGGTTAACCAGTTGAACAACCCCACCGCGTTTGTCACGCACTTTAATAATGTGGAAGCCGCTGCTGTTACGGATGGGCTGGCTGATATCGCCTTTACCCAGATCCCTCATCGCTTTGGACAGAACTTCCGGCATTGCATTACGCTTGCGCCAGCCCAGGTCGCCGCCACTCAGAGCGTTGGAAGCGTTGGAATGAGCTGTCGCCAGGGCGGCAAAGTCGGCACCGCCTTTGAGTTGCTGATAGATCTTACGGGCTTCTTTTTCAGCTTGCTGGATGCGCTCAGGATTGGCCCGTGGCGGTACGGCGATCAGAATATGGCTGAGCTGGTAATCGGCTTGGTTGCGCTTCTGGCCGTCGGCGGAGTTCAGGTAGTTGGCGACCTCCTGTTCGGAGACATTAATCCGGCGGCCAATGTTTGACTGCTGAATCTGTTGCAACAGCATATTCTGGCCGATCTCCTGACGGGCCTGTTCGTAGCTGTTGCCTTCGGCAACCAGAGCGTCGCGGAACTGGCTCAGAGTCATGTTGTTACGTTCTGCGATGCGCTCGATATTACGGTTAAGCATTTCATCGGAAATGCGAATGCCCTGGCCCTTGCCCACCTGAACCTGCAGGTTTTCGATAATCATCTGCTCCAGCACCTGGCGTTGCAACACGTTAATTGCAGGCAGGGCAGTGCCTCGAGCCTGCAACTGAGCGCTGATCAGAGCGACTTTACGGTCCAGTTCGCTACGTAGAATTACACCGTCGTTGGCAATGGCTACAACAGAATCCAGGGGGACCGGTTGGGCCTGAACGGGCATCGTCAGGCAGGCGCTGGTCAGTACCAGCGCGGTGATCATGCGTTTACCGAACTTCATCATTTTCTCTGCTCTTCACGTTCCTGGTAACCAATTATGTCGTTCAGGTAGCTGCCGCTACCACTGCCAATGCCGCCCAACCCTTTAAGGAAGAACTGCAGATAGATGGCACTGTCTGTATTTTCTGTATCGTCCAGCCACTTGCGTGCAGACAAACGCACGCTCCAGCAGCAACTTTCGTATTCTACGCCTAGCAGTGACTCAAGGGTCTCACTGTTTTCAAGATCCTGCTGCCAGCGACCCAGTAAGCCCCACTGGCGGGCAATGGGCCAGATAAAAGAGGTATCCAGCTGTTTGCGGGCGTTTTCTTCAAAACGGTAGCTGATGTTGAAGCGGCGGTCCAGGTCACGTTTATAGTTAAACTTGATATTGGATTTGCTGATGTCCATATTTCCATCGAAGATCATATCCAGCGTTGTACGCCAGTGCCGGTCGATATTCCATACGGTTTCGGTGGCAATATCGGAGCTGTTATCTGTGGCGGCAGCAGCACCATCAAGTTGGACATTTCGGTCGGCAAAATAATATGCCTGACCGATGCTGAACCGCGCCTGTTCGAAGCCGTTTTCTTCTATCCAGCGACTGGTCAGGCCCAGTGATACCTGCTGGGTGTCACCAATGCGGTCGCGTCCGGAGAAGCGGTTGAAGCGGAACAGTGAGCGATAATCGAAGTCCAGCTCGCTGGTGTCAAAATCTGGCAGGCCATCCTGGTTTTCTTCATCCACGTACAGGGCAAACAGCCGTGGTTCCAGCGTGTGGGTGCCACCGTTTTTCATGTTTCTATCAAAGAACAGGCCGCTGTCCATGCTCAGGATTGGGACGTTGATTGCCGGGCTGTTATCCAGGCCGCTGATCTGGTTTTCCAGCTCATAGCGGTTGGACCAGAGTCGTGCTGTAGGTGTTACATAACCCCAGTGTTGACGTACTGGATAGCTCAATGATGGCATCAGGTGAATACGCTCGCCAATGACCCGGTCAGCGCCGGTCAGGCCGCTGAGTTCTCGGTCGAAATTGACATACTCAGCCTGATAACCCAGTTGCAAACTGTTCCAGTTCTGATTGCCCTGTACCAGCAGTTGCGGTAACCGGCGGTAGGGGGCGAGATCGTCGCTGAGGGTCTGGTAACTATGTACCCGTGCCAGTGCGTTGAAGCTGTCTCCGCGATAGCTGGCTTCGACCAGCTGATTCAGATGATCCTGACGGCTGACTTCAAGATTGGTGTCCAGATCATCGAAATATGCTGTGTCACTGACCCGGGTGAAATCAATGTTGCCTTGCCAGCGCGAGCGCTGCTGAGTGCTGCTCTGTAGCCCAAGCAGCCAGCGGTCACGGTCGCTCTTGGCATCACTGGGCAGAACGGCTGTGCTCAGGACGCTATAAGAGCGCTTATCCAGATAGCGGAATTCATTTTCCAGTAGCAGGCCACGCTCGGTAATCAGGTGCGGAGTGATTGTGTCGTCGTAGTTTTCCGCCAGATTGAAGTAGTAGGGCGTTGCCAGCTCTACACCATTATCCGAGGAGATTCCCAGTGACGGGTAGAGAAAACCGGAGCGTCGGGTATCGTCAATGGGGAAGGTAAACCAGGGGGCGTAAAAGACCGGCACGCCACCAATTTCTAACACGGCATCGCGGGCTTCGCCGTAGCCTTTGGACTTGTCCAACATGATGTTGTCAGCTTTGAGCTGCCAGCTTTCAACACCGGGTGGGCAGAAAGTATAGCTGCTGTTTTCCAGTCGCAGCCGGCCATCCTGCAATCGCAGTACCTTATTGGCCTCACCACGCAGACGTTGTTCATGGAACACATACTGAGCATCGGTGAACAGGGTCTGGGTGGTATTAATATCCGCCTGGGCGGTGTCCCCGACCAGCAGCAAGCCCGGTTCGCGCAGACTAACGTTACCCTGCAGGGTCGCTTTATTCGTTACCTGGTCGAACTCGGCGTAATTGGCGCTGAGTTTGCGCTGTCCTTGCTGCAGCAGTACCCCGCCTTCAAGCCGGGTCAGGCCACCCAGTCGGGTGGTGGACTGGGCTGCTTCCAGCGTCAGAGGGGAATCGGCGCTGGCAGGCGCGGCGGTAATACTGGGTTGTCTGTAGTAGCCACCACACAGGCCGGCACGGGTATCTACCACCCAGTCCAGGTGAGACCAGCGATTGACCGTACGCACAGCGGCAGTAGTGGGTGTCAGAGCGCCAGGGTCTACCGGAGGGCGGTCATCCGGGCCGTTGCAGTCCCAGGCGCCAGCGGGGCCAGGTTTGCACTGCCATTGATCACTGCTGACCTGAGCCTGCGTAGCGGGTGCTGTCTGTTGCTCTGCTCTGGCCGGTGCCGGGGCTACTGTGGTGGGCGTAACAGCCTCGACCGGTGCTTCGGCCAGGGTGTTTTTCACCTGCTTGATGGCAGGGGCCCTGGTTGTCGATACTGGAGCTGCAGAGACTGCGCTACGTTGTATCGTGTCTGGCTGTGCGGGCGGGCTGGCTGGCGGTGTACCTGCAGCTTCTGCTGGCTGCGAGTCGCCAACATCACAGTGCCATTCGCCATCGCGGCTCATGTTACAGGTCCAGCCCATCTCCTGCGCCGGGTCAGCGGCCAGAACGTTGGATGATGCGGCAAGACTGGCTACGGCAAGGCCCAGCGTCAATGTAGCTCGCGGCTTGGCAGACATTAAAATAAAGTCCTTATCTGGCTCGAAATGACCGGTTTGCAATAAACCGCTGGCGTACCGGCACGGTGTGGCCGGGGTGGACACAGCTGTCAGGTCCGGGCTCAAGGCAGTCGGATACTGCCGAGCACATCAGACATGCTGACTGGCTGATTAATGAAGCGACGAATAATAAATCATTCGACGGATTTTGCCAGTGGCTGAAAGGCCACAAAGGCAGTGATTGCATTAATTCCGCCTATAAGTGACCAGACCCGATGCTGGAGACAGTGGTACACTCGGCGCACCCTGATATGAAGGGCGTTGGCGACGCTGCTGATATGCCCTGATAATGCCTGACTCGATGAGGATCTGATGATTATGGATAGCCGCCTTGACCAGTTATGTGGCTGGTTGACCGACTACTTTAGCCTGGCTGACGGCGCTGCGATCAGCCCGGCCGATCTGTCCAGTGTGTGTGGTGATGCCAGTTTTCGGCGTTACTTTCGTCTGCAGCAGGGTGGACGCAGCTGGATCGCAGTGGACGCGCCACCGGAGAAAGAGCGCGGTACCGCTGCGTTTGTTGATGTGGCGACACGGCTGGAGCGGGCCGGTATCTGTGCCCCTCATGTTCACCATGTGACATTGCAGCACGGTTTTATGTTGCTGGATGATCTGGGTGAACAATCTTACCGGGCGCTGATTCAGCAGCCGACGGATGCAGCACAGCTCGCTGAACTACTGCCTTTGCTGCCAGCGATGGCCGAACAGGTGTTTGTCGATGGGCTGCCGGTGTACAGCGAACCGATGTTGCAGGCTGAAATGGACGAGTTCTGGCAGTGGTATCTGGCGCATCATCGTCTACAGCCTTTTGATACTCAGGAGCAACAGTGCTGGCAGCAGTTGTGTGATCTGATTCTGGCTGAGCTGGGCGCGCAGCCGCAGGTGTTCGTCCACCGTGATTTCATGTCCAGCAACCTGATGCGCACCCCCCAGGGGACGGTCGGGGTGATTGATTTCCAGGATGCGGTGATCGGTCCGCTGACCTATGATTTTGCTTCGCTGGTGTGGGATCGTTATATCAGCTGGCCGCGCCCTCAGCTGGAAGCCTGGATGGAAACGGTGCGTCAGCAGATGGCCCCCCAGATTGATCCGCAGCGCTGGCAGCGCTGGTGTGACTGGACGGGTTTGCAGCGTAACCTGAAAATTGCAGGGCGCTTTGCCCGGCTCAATTATCGTGATGGTAAATCGGGCTACTTGCCGCTTATTCCGCGTTTTGTCGAATTCATCAGGGATATCATGGCCCGTTATGACGAGCTGGCACCGTTCCGGCCGATGCTGGAGGCGCGCCTGTGCGAGCGATGATTCTGGCAGCAGGGCTGGGTAAACGTATGCGGCCGTTGACACTGACGACGCCCAAACCGTTATTGCCGGTGGCTGGCAAGACGCTGATTGAATACCATATTGAACGGCTGGTCACCGCGGGGTTTAGCGATATCGTTATCAATCATGCCTGGCTGGGTGAACAGATTGAGCAGGCGCTGGGCGACGGCCGTCGTTACGGTGTCCGGCTGCATTACTCAGCAGAAGCTGAGCCACTGGAAACCGCCGGTGGTATCCACAAAGCGTTACCTATGCTGTGTGAGCTGGTGGATGACTGCTTTGTGGTTGTGAATGATGATGTGTTCACTAATTATGACTTTGCCGACCTGCCAAAACAGATAATGGGCCAGGCCCACCTGGT
>JAIBDV010000160.1 GCA_024686055.1 Neptuniibacter sp. | reverse complement strand
GGCATGCGTACATCGACAAAGGCCATGGCGAAGGGCTGGTGGCTATTGTGCGCCTGTTGCACCAGCTGCAGCGCTTCTTCGCCCTGGTAGGCAGAGCTGACGTCAAAGGTTTTGTTTTGTCGGGTGGTGCTGTTGTCTTCGCCAAACAGATCCGCTTCCATGGCATCCAGCGCCGGATGGTTTTGCTCCGGGCAGAGAATTTTGCGGAAATCCTGGTGAATTTCCTTAGTGTCGTCGACCAGTAAAATCCGTCGGTTTTCCTGAATGATATTGGAGCTGGCAGCCGTTGGACTGTTCATGCGGCGTGCTCCATTATGCTGGCGGGGAGTTGCAGGCTAAAGGTGCAGCCGTGTCCGCGACCTTCGCTGCTGGCGCTGAGTTCGCCTTGCATATTCTTAGCGGCGAGGGCACTGCTGTGCAGGCCAAAACCATGGCCGCTGACTTTGGTGGTGAATCCGTGGCGGAACAGGTTGTGCTTCTGTTCTTCGTCCAGTCCGCTGCCGTTATCGGTGACTTCAATGCGCAGAGGCTGGCCGCTATCGGCAATCACACGTAAGCGCAAAGCTCCCTGTCTGGGCTTCTGCTCGCCAATGGCTTCGGTGGCATTGCGTACCAGGTTGACGAAGATTTGCATCAGGTTATGCCGGTCCGACAGGATGGGCAGGCTGTGGAAATCCCGTACCAGTTTAATGTTCTGGTTACGTAGCGGCACGCTGTGCATGGCAATAGCGTCATTGAGCACTTCGGCCAGATCCAGCGGCTCAGACACCGAGCTTTGCCCGGCAAACTTCTGTTGTGAGGCGACAATTTCGGCAATGTGAGCGATGTTTTTGCTCAGGCTGGCCAGCTCATCAAGCTGCTGGCTCTGTTCGTTGTCCAGCCGGTTGCACAGGCCGCTGATAAAGCCGGGCAGCTGCTGGCCTTTGTTGCCTGGGGCAAACAGGCCGGGCAGGTCGTCGCTGTGGTTTTGCATCATCTCGGCGACTTTCTTCACCTTGGCGGCGCTGGTCTGATTGATCTGGTTCTGCAGCAGGGCAGCAGAGGTGGTGACAGAGTTCAGTACGTTGCCTACGTTGTGCAGAATGCCGGTGGCGATCTCGGCGATACCCGCCTGACGGGAAGCGGCGACCAGTTTCTGGTTCAGCTTCTGTAGTTTGATCTCCTGCAGTTTACGAGTAGTAATATCGCGCACAATCAGGGTGTAGCCGTCCTGGTGCTCGTTCTGGCTGACGGTGGCGGCGCTGATCTCCAGTGGCAATTTACGTGCAGCGGTCGTTTTGCCGATGTATTCGCAGCTCTGGCGGGTGTTGAGGGCCAGGGGAGACTGGTCCAGCCGTGGTACCAGTTCGCCAATATGTGTCTGGCCGACGGCGTCGGTGGCCAGTGTAAACATATCCAGGGTGGCCTGGTTCATATGCTGGATCTGGCCGTCGTCATCCAGGGTGATGATGGCATCCGGGGCGGCGTGCATGATGGACTCGACCCGGGCGCGGGCCAGTTCGGCGTTCTCTCGTTCTTCTTCGGCATGGTGCAGTGCTTCTACCAGCCGCTGGCTGTAGTGGTTAAGACTGCTGCCCAGTCGGCGGATCTCTGTGGGGCCGGCGTCCAGTACGAAGGGCTCGGCCCGTTGCTCTTCCAGTGGTCGCATTGCCTGACGGTGCAGTTTCTGCAGAGGTAACACCACGGTGCGGGTGGCCCACAGCCAGACCAGGAACACCAGCCCGAAGTAACCGGCGGCATAGCTACCCAGGGTGGGGACCAGGCCTGCTTCGGCGCTGGCCACGGCGGTGGCGCTGTGCTCGCGGCGCTGATCAAAATAACTGTACAGGCTGTCCATCAGCTCGACGATAGCAGTGCTTTTATCGTCAGTCTGGCTGAGCAGGCTGTTCCACTGAGCGTTGTCGTCGGGGGCCTGCAGGGAGGCCCGTTGTACGATGGTGGATATGGTGGTCAGGTGCTTTTGTAGTTCGGGTGCTTCATGGGGCGCTATTTTGCCCAGTTCATTGAGCGAGGTTTGTAGCTGGCTGGCCTGGCGGCCGATGCCTGGGGCCAGGTAACTCTGTTGCTGGCTGAAAAACAGGTCAATGGTGACGAACCACTGGTTGAGCATGGTTTCCAGGTGCTCAATATCGCGCATGGCCAGCTGGCTTTGCTGGTCCTGATCACGCAGGGCTTCTACGTCGGTAAACTTGATCCAGATGGCGCTGTACAATGCCAGCCCGCCGAGCAGGCAGCAAAGCACAATAATCACGGTCTGTACTGCTATGCGCATAGACTCTCTCCCTGAAATAGTGCGCGTTACATGGTGAGGCGTCGTTCAGTGTTTTTAAGTAAAGGGCGGGCGGTGATGATCGCTTCTAGTGCCATCAGTTCTGCCCGGTTGCCACAGCTTTCGCTGTTATCAAAGGTTTTACCGGTGAGCTGTTTAAAAACTGATTCTACCTGACTCGAAGGCCAGGGGGTGTCTGCGTTGATGGCTTCAATGGTCAGGTCTGTTCGGATGGCCCACCAGAGTGTCAGGGGTTCGCCACTGATCGTATGCTTAGCGCGGTAGATAACCCCCAGCGCGTTGCCCTGATGATCCAGTACCCGCGCCAGTTTTATTTGTGCGCGGTCAGTGCCTATGCTGGCGTTGCCGAACGCTGAGTTCAGGGCCACGGCAACCGCCGGGCTGGCGGGCGTCTGCTCGGCCAGCTGTATCTGTTCGGCGGCAGGAAAAGCTGACCGGGCGTTCTTCAGCATTTGCAGGGCTTCAATTTCCATCGACCAGACCTGGCGTGTCACCAGCAGCGTTTTCAGCCCGTTACGCACCACCACCGCGGCCAGTTCGGCGGCGTTATCAGGCACATTCAGAGTATCCCGGTTAGCAGAGCGACCATCAGCGGCGAGAAATGTCTTCATTTCAGCAAAGTTTTTGCCACGGAACTGATCTTTAACGCTGTTCGCTTCCATCACTTTTCGCACCCGGCTGCGGCAGCGCTGAAAGCTGTAATCCTGCACTTTGAGGCCCAGGTCCATCGACCAGGCGATCTCTACCAGTCCCCAGCGGCTCTCTTCTGAGCGCACATGCACCAGCCCCAGTATGTCTTTGTCGCGCAGGGCAACGTAGAGGGTATGGCGGCCTAACTCACCAAAGTGGAGGGCGTTAGGTGGCATGTTTTTGGCGACAAAGTCACGGGCGCTTTCATCGACGGTTTTGACGATTGAGCGGAACTGGTTGCTGTCTGGGTACAGCTGTTGAATATGGCTGGCCGGGTCGCGCAGGGCACAGTAAGCCTGAGCGAACACCTGGGCAGGAATAAGGCTGAACAGAATAAACAGCCAGACGATACGACCTGATTGCTTCATTGTGTTGCTCCTTTCACGGATCGATCAGAATCGGTAGCGTGCCTGCAAGCTGAGTATGCGCGCTTCGGCTGCACCGTCAAACACGTCGCTGTCATGCTGGTACTGGGCGCTGAAATCCCAGTGACTATCCGGGGTGTACTGTACCCCCAGATTGTGGCGCAGGGCCTGCTGATCACCGTCGCTACGGTCGGTGGAAAAATACTGGTTCTGCAGGAACAGCAACCAGGTTTCCTGTGGGTTGCGCCAGTTCAGCTCGACAATACCATTGAGCACATCGTTGTCGGCGTCTTCACCGATATCCAGCTGGGCAAACAGGCCGTACAGGTCGTAATACCACATGGCATCCAGCCCCAGCCGGTTGCGTTCGGTATTTTTCAGTTCGGCATGGTACAGCGCCACACCGTAAACCTGGTTGTTATCCCGTGGGGTGCCCAGTCGCCCGGCCCAGACGTAGGAACCCTCTTTACGTTCGGCCTCCTGACCACCGCCCAGGGTGTAGCTGACTTCATATTCCAGTGCCGGGAGTTCGCCGTTGACGCTGACACCCCAGTCGGCTTTTACCCCCAGATTCCGGCCGTGGGTGTAATCGCGCAGGTTGCCGTTGGTATCCACGGTGTGTTCCAGACCGTAAGGAATTTCAAAATGACCGACCCGGAAATGGGGGGCCTGGGTGCCCAGCCCGGTGTAATTGAAGTTGACGATGCGGTACACCAGTTCGCTGTCGTCCGGGCCGTCGAAAAAGCCGGGCCGCATAATCAGGTTATCAATGCGAGTCCAGTACAGCTGCACAGTGAGGGTGCCGATATCGCCGTCAGTTCCGCTGAATACTTTGTGCAGGTCCAGTCCGGCGGCGTTGGTATAACCGGTTTCATCGGCGCGGTCGAAGTGGGTGATACGGCTACTTAAATCCAGCGACATACGCATATTTTCACCCAGGCTACCGCCAGGGGTCAGGGTGCCATCGGCAAGGGAAAGAGGAGCGTAGCTGAATAACAGCATCAGCGCCGACAGGCGACAGGCTGTCAGTGGGGCGCTCAGGGTATCCATGGTCAGGCGCATCCATTGGCCTCCTTTGTTCGCGCAGGGGATCCTGCGGCACATCCATTGGCAAGTGTAGCGGGTCTTACCAGGTTTTCTGTGGTAGGCGGATAATTTATCCCATAGTGGGTGCTAATGTTCATTGCACTGGAGCAACACTGTGCGAAAATAACCGTATCTGTTACGAGGTATGTAATGAAAAGTTATCTGTTTAGTACCGAGGATGATCGCGGTGGCGTGATTCTGTGTGATATTGATGAATTCGAAGCGGCGGTTGCCTATCTGCAGCAGCGTTTTGATGGTGTAGTGCGGGTTGAACAGGGCTATACCCTGTGGACGCTGGAAGAAGGCTTTGGCGAGATCCCTTACAACGCTGAAACGGCCTTTGTCGCCCCCACCTGAGTTAGTCGTATAGCCCCCAGTTTTACCACCAGATCAGGTACACTGATGCCCTCCAGATCAGGGATATCATCAGGCCTGCCATGTTACATGTCTATCACTCCAACGCGCTGGATGTACTGAAAGGATTGCTGGTTCAGCACATTCAGCACGCCCCGTTACACGACCCCTTCGCCGCTGAACTTATTCTGGTGCAGAGCCCGGGCATGGCCCAGTGGCTCAAACTTGAGCTGGCTCAGGCGCTGGGCATTGCCGCCAACCTTGAGTTTCCGTTGCCTGCGTCCTTTCTGTGGAAAACCTTCGCCGATGTGCTGGAGGGGGTGCCGGAGCGCTCCGCCTTTAACAAAGATGCGATGGGCTGGAAGCTGATGACACTGCTGCCACCGTTGCTGGAACAGCCGGAATTCGCGCCGCTGTGCAGCTATCTGGCCGATGACCCACAGGGCGTTAAACGCTACCAGCTGTGTGCCAAAGTGGCGGACGTGTTTGACCAGTATCTGATGTATCGCCCCGAGTGGGTGGAGGACTGGGAGCAGGGCGGCCAGCTGGGGGCAGATACGCAGTTATGGCAGCCGATCCTGTGGCGGGCGCTCTATCAGCGCACCGCTGAGCTGGGCCAGCCCCACTGGCATCGTGCCAATATGCTGCAGTCGTTTATTGATGCCCTGCGCGGGAAACAGGCACGGCTGCAATTGCCTTCGCGGCTGTTTATCTTCGGTATTTCGGCGTTGCCGGAGAAAACCCTCGAAGCGCTGGATATGCTGGCCGAACACTGTGATATCCACCTGATGATCGGCAACCCCTGTCAGCACTACTGGGGCGATATTCTGGACCAGAAACAGAAGGCCAGGCTGCGCCGCTGGCTGAATAAGCCCGGTGTCGATATCGACAGCTACTTTGATCACGGTAATCCACTGCTGGCCTCCATGGGCAAGCTGGGCCGGGATTATGTGTACCTGTTGCAGGATAAATGCCCCCACGAGATCACTGCCTTTGCCAATCCGGTGGCGGACCATCTGCTGGCGCGGGTGCAGTACGACATTATTAATCTGGCAGATCGCAGTCAGCAGGCGGTGGCCAGTGACTGGCAGCCGGGCGATCACTCACTGCGTCTGCATAGCTGTCACAGCCCCCTGCGGGAGATGGAGGTGCTGCAGGATCAGCTGCTGGCGATGTTCGCCGATGATAGCAGCCTGGCCCCACGCGATATTATTGTGATGATGCCCGATGTGGCAGCCTATGCGCCCTATATCGAAGCGGTGTTTGGCAATGCCAGTCAGGAGCGGCGGATACCGTACTCGATCTCCGACCGCTCGCTGGCGCAGGAAAGCCCGCTGTTGCAAAGTCTGGTGCGGATGCTGAACCTGGCCGATAGCCGCCTGCCGGTATCTGAGGTGCTGGAACTGCTGGAAGTGCCTGCGGTGCTGCGCCGGTTTGAGCTGACTCAGGATGACTTTGATCAGCTGCGACACTGGATCAGCCAGGTGCAGATCCGCTGGGGGCTGGACAGTGAAAGCCGCAGCGCGCTGGACCTGCCTGCGTTCAGCCAGAACAGCTGGCAGTTCGGGCTGGACCGGATGCTGGCGGGCTTTGCCCTGGGTGATCAGCTCGCCCCCTGGCAAGACATTGCTCCCTATGGCGATGTGGAAGGGCTGGATGCCGCGCTGCTGGGGCGGCTGGCCGACTTTATTGATCTGCTGCGTGAATGCAGTCAGTGGTTCCAGGGCGCACAGCCGCTGAGCCACTGGCAGCAACGCCTGAACACCTTGCTGGAACGCAGTTACCTGGCCGATGAAATCGATGAGCTGGCGCTGGATCAGGTGCGTGAGGTGATGCAGGCACTGGCTGAACAGCACCAGGATGCTGCCTTTGATGAACCGCTGGATGCGGTCATTATCCGTGACTACCTCAGCGAAGCGCTGTCAGCCCAGCGTTCCAGCCAGCGCTTTATGATCGGTGCGGTCAACTTCTGTACCCTGATGCCGATGCG
>JAIBDV010000270.1 GCA_024686055.1 Neptuniibacter sp. | reverse complement strand
GTCCTCCGGGCGCCAGGAAGTTACCGGTGCCAACGTACTGGTTGCTATTTTTAGTGAGCAGGAAAGCCATGCCGTGTACCTGCTACAGCAGCAGGGCGTCGAGCGTATTGATGCGGTTAACTACATATCCCATGGCATCGCCAAAGGCGAGGAAGACAACGTCCCCGCCCAGGACACATCCATTGAAGGAGAAGGCGGTGAAGACAAAGACAAAGGCGCACTGTCAAAGTACGCCGTAAACCTGAACATTCAGGCCTCTCAGGGCCGCATTGACCCGCTGGTCGGTCGGCTGCCGGAAGTCGAGCGCGTTATTCAGATCCTCTCTCGTCGCCGCAAGAACAACCCGCTATTGGTGGGTGAGGCCGGGGTAGGTAAAACCGCCATCGCGGAAGGCCTGGCCAAGCTGATCATCGAAGGCGATGTACCTGACATTATCAACCAGTCCACGGTCTACTCGCTGGACCTGGGTGCCTTACTGGCAGGCACCAAATACCGGGGTGATTTTGAGAAACGACTGAAAACCCTGCTCAATGAGATTAAACAGCAGCCCCACGCCATTCTGTTTATCGATGAGATCCACACCATCATCGGTGCTGGCGCAGCCTCTGGCGGCTCCATGGATGCCTCCAACCTGCTCAAACCATTGCTCAGCTCCGGTGAGCTGCGCTGCATCGGCTCCACTACGTTCCAGGAGTTCCGTGGCATTTTCGAGAAAGACCGCGCACTGGCGCGTCGCTTCCAGAAAATTGACGTCATGGAGCCAAGCGTTGATGACACCTTCCAGATCCTGCGGGGCCTGAAAAGCCGCTTTGAAAGCCATCACGAGTTGGAGTACACCGATGAAGGCCTGAAAGCTGCAGCTGAACTGGCTGACCGTTACATCAATGACAAACATATGCCAGACAAAGCCATTGATGTTATTGATGAAGCCGGTGCCTACCAGCGCCTGATGCCGGAAGAACTGCGAAAAAGCTGCATTGACGTACCTGAAATCGAAGCCGTGGTGGCCCAGATTGCCCGCATCCCGCCGAAAAGCGTTTCTGCGTCGGATAAGGACCTGCTGGCCAAGCTGGAGCCGAACCTGAAAATGGTTGTACTGGGTCAGGAGGAGGCGATTGGCACTCTGTCAGCCGCAATCAAACTGTCCCGCGCCGGACTGAAAGAGCCTAACAAGCCTGTTGGCTGCTTCCTGTTTGCCGGACCAACCGGGGTCGGCAAAACCGAAGTAACCAACCAGCTGGCACGCCAGATGGGGATTGAGCTGGTACGTTTCGATATGTCGGAATACATGGAGCGTCACACGGTGTCCCGCCTGATCGGCGCGCCTCCAGGTTATGTCGGCTATGACCAGGGCGGCCTGCTCACCGAAGCGATCACCAAAAATCCGCACTGTGTACTGCTGCTGGATGAGATCGAAAAAGCGCACCCTGAAGTTTTCAACCTGCTACTGCAGGTCATGGACAACGGCACGCTGACCGATAACAACGGACGCAAAGCGGACTTCCGTAATGTGATCATGGTGATGACCACCAACGCAGGTGCAACCACCATGTCCCGCCCGTCCATCGGCTTCACCGAGCAGGACCACACGACCGATGGCATGGAGGCAATCAAAAAACTGTTCTCGCCTGAGTTCCGTAACCGACTGGATTCAATCATTCAGTTCAAAGCACTGGACAGGCAGATCATCAAAGGCGTGGTAGACAAGTTCATTACCGAGCTGCAGGTGCAGCTGGATGATAAACGGGTCGTATTGCTACTCGATGATGAAGCACGCGACTGGCTGGCAGATAAAGGCTACGATCAGCAGATGGGCGCACGGCCAATGAAACGCCTGATTCAGGAACGGATCAAGAAACCACTGGCTGAACTGATTCTGTTTGGAGAGCTGGCAGATGAGGGCGGTACGGTAGAAATTGGTGTGGATGCCAATGGAGACTTACATCTGGAGGTGATGGTGGCAGCCTGAAGGCTGCCACCCGGCCTGGTCACAGGTCTTGAAAAAGGCCTGTTATCGAGCGCGGTATACGATGCGACCTTTGCTCAGGTCATAAGGAGTCAGCTCAACCTTCACCTTATCGCCGGTCAGAATGCGGATGTAGTTTTTACGCATTTTACCGGAGATATGTGCAGTGACGATGTGGCCGTTCTCCAACTCAACACGGAACATAGTGTTAGGCAGGGTATCAACAACCGTGCCTTCCATTTCAATACTGTCTTCTTTAGCCATTTAATCTTTACCTTGGTGCCTGGACCGATAATTAGAGCGCAGTATTCTGCCCTAATCCCTGCGTTATAGCAAAGGCATTATAGGGAGGATCGGATGAAAGTTGTGAGAAGAGACGCAGATTGTGCACTAAAGCCTGAAGCAACAGCCTCAAACCCAGCCGGCTTCCCAGCAGCAAGCACAAAGATCAAGACAATCAACCGGTTACCGACTGATCAATTAACCGTCACCCAATTGCTATCCAGCAGCAATTCTGTGGGCTTAAAGGCCAGTTTATAACTCATTTTACGACAATCTTTAACCCAGTATCCCAGATAGAGATAAGGCATACCCAGCCGTCTGCATTCATTAATCTGCCACAGAATTGCGTAACTACCCAGGCTACGTTTTTTCTGTTCAGGATCAAAAAATGTATAAATTGCCGACAACCCCTGAGCCAGGAAATCACAAACAGCGAGTCCAATCAGGTTATTTTCTGGGTCACGAAACTCAAAAAACACACTGTCCTGATCCCCCTCCACCAGAAAAGACATAAACTGATCCTTACTGGGTGGATACATATCACCATCGGCATGGCGGGCGATTATATAGCGCTCGTATAAATCATAATATTCGGCCGTTAACTGCGGACTGACAGCGCGCACTTTTAAATCACGATTACGGGCAATCAGGCGTTTCTGCCCCTTGCTCGGTTTAAACTGATCGGAAGGGATACGCACTGAAATACAGGCCTGGCACTGGTCACAATGCGGGCGATAAACATGACGACCGCTGCGCCGAAACCCCAGGTCCGATAACTGACTGTAGGTATCTTTGGCAATAATCGCCTGTGGGTCCACAAACAGGGTTTTGGCCTCCCTGTTCTGCAGATAACTGCAGCTATGGCCCGGAGTTGCATAAAAGTTGAGGGATTTCAGATTTGTCATCGCCTGCACTCAAACCAGTCGTGTTCCAGTTCCATCTGCCAGGTATGCGAAACAGGTTGTGGCACCAGTTCCGCCAAGGCTTCAACAAAAGCATCCCGCGGAATCTCCTGGGCACCCAGGCTCACCAGATGTTCACTTCTGACCTGACAGTCTACTAAAGCATAGCCCCAATTTTTCAGTTGTTCGACAAACCAGGCAAAGGCAATTTTAGAACCATCTCTAACTCGGCTAAACATCGACTCACCAAAAAAAACTCTCCCCAGACCAATGCCATAAAGCCCGCCAACAAGCGCGCCATCACGCCATAGCTCAACGGAATGCGCCCAGCCTTGCTGGTGCAGATGACAATAGGCCTGAAACATCTCAGCGGTAATCCAGGTGCCATCCTCATCGTCACGGGGAGCCGCACAGGCCCGCATAACATCCGCAAAAGCACAATCCAGGGTGATACGGTACTCAGCTTTGCGCAAGGTTTTACGCAGGCTTCGAGAGATATGCAACTGATCAGGATAGAGCACACAGCGCGGGTCCGGACTCCACCAGAGAATCGGCTCGCCCTCACTGTACCAGGGGAAGACTCCCTGAGCATAGGCGCTGATCAATCGCTGTTCGTTCAGATCACCACCCGCCGCCAACAACCCATCAGGGTCGCGCAGGGCTTGAGATAAAGGGGGAAACTCGTTCTGTTCCGTCAGCCAGGGAATCATAATCTACGCAGCAGGGAAGGGTAAACAAACGGGGCCCAGGAAAGGGCCCCATCGCTCAGCTTGATAGATCGTCTCAGGACAGATCATCCAGGAAACGCTCGGCATCCAGTGCCGCCATACAACCGAATCCGGCAGAGGTAATCGCCTGGCGGTAGATATGGTCACAAACATCGCCGGCTGCAAATACACCCGGAATATTGGTCTGGGTCGCATTGCCTTCAGTGCCGGACTGAATTTTCAGGTAACCATCTTTCATGGTCAGCTGACCTTCAAACAGCTCTGTGTTTGGCTTATGGCCGATCGCCACAAACACACCGGCCAGATCCAGTTGCTGAGTACTGCCATCAACCGTACTTTTCGCGCGCAGACCGGTTACACCCATGTCATCACCCAGCACTTCATCCAGCTGGTGGTTCCACAGAATGTTGATATTGCCGTTTTCAGCCCGCTCAAACAGCTTATCCTGCAGAATCTTTTCAGAACGCAGGCTGTCACGGCGGTGGATCAAGGTCACTTCTGCAGCGATATTGGACAGATACAGCGCTTCTTCGACGGCCGTGTTACCACCACCAATCACCGCAACTTTCTGACCCCGGTAGAAGAAACCATCACAGGTTGCACAGGCGCTGACGCCTTTACCTTTAAAGGCTTCTTCGGAATCCAGACCCAGATATTGCGCAGAGGCACCGGTGCAGATAATCAGTGCGTCACAGGTGTACTCACCCATATCGCCTTTAATACGGAAAGGGCGGCTCTGCAGGTCGGTTTCATTAATATGATCAAAGATCACCTTGGTATTGAAACGCTCGGCGTGCTGCTGCATACGCTGCATCAGCTCTGGCCCCTGCACACCGTCCACATCCCCTGGCCAGTTATCAACATCGGTGGTGGTGGTCAGCTGACCACCGGCCTGCATACCGGTAATCACAACAGGATTCAGATTGGCGCGTGCCGCATAAACGGCAGCCGTGTAACCGGCAGGACCGGAACCCAGGATAATCAGGCGGTG
>JAIBDV010000128.1 GCA_024686055.1 Neptuniibacter sp. | reverse complement strand
CTTCACCCTCGCCGTCGTCTTCATCGTCCCAGTCCTCGCCGTCTTCACCGGCCCAGCTTTCGCCGCCTTCCTCTTCATCGCCCCAGCCTTCGTTATCTTCGCCGTCGAGCTGTTCCAGCTGGCTGAAGATGCTATCTACCTTGGCCTGTTCTTCGCTGGTCAGTGCGTCCCAGGATTTGATGCCGTAGAGGGTGTCTACCTGGCTGAACAGGGCATCGATCTGTGCTTCCTGCTCGGCGCTGGGTTCGCCGTCGCCCATGGCGTCGAACAGGGTGTCAATCTGGTCTTCCAGTGCGTCAGCCTGCTTCTGTTCTTCAGCGTTCAGTTCTTTCGGCGTGCCGAAGACCTCGTCCAGCTGGGCGAACAGGGCGTCGACTGCCGGATCGACGTCCTGATCATCACCGCCTTCCAGCTGGTCCAGCTGGCTGAAAATACTATCAACCTGGCTTTGCTCTTCGCTGGTCAGTGCATCCCAGGATTTGATGCCGTAGAGGGTGTCCATCTGGCTGAACAGGGCGTCGATCTGTGCTTCCTGCTCAGGGGTAGGTTCGCTCTCTTCCATGGCGCTGAACAGGGCGTCAATCTGGCTTTCCAGTGCATCGGCCTGTTTCTGTTCGTCAGCGCTCAGTTCTTTCGGGGTACCGAAGATGGCGTCCAGCTGGGCATATAGGGCGTCTACTTGCGGGTCGGCTTCGTCGTCAATGCCTTCCAGGCTGTCCAGCTGGCTGAAGATAGCGTCAACCTGGGCCTGTTCTTCACTGGTCAGTGCGTCCCAGGATTTAACGCCGTACAGGGCGTCCAGCTGGGCTGACAGTTCAGTGGCTTTGGCCTCATCTTCCGGGCTTAGCTCGCCGTTATCATCTTCGTTTTCGTAGAGGGCGTCGAGCTGGGTCATAATCGCTTCGGCCTGGGCCTGTTCTTCGGTGCTGAGCTCTTTGGGGATGCCAAAGATCGCATCGAGCTGGCTGTACAGGGCTTCAACGTCAGGGCTGATCTGAGCAGACTGAGTGGCGTTGTTGTTAGCGGCTGTCTGAGTGTTCATGGTTGTCATCCTTTTCATGGTTGGTCTCGCCAGGGAGTGCTTCCCGGTAGCGACTGGAACCATAATCCGTCAGATCATTTGTACAGTCTGTCTCAGTTTGGTTCGAGGAATGTAACAGTGTGTACAGAGGGCCCCCGGCTGGCTCAGGTGGCCAGCAGGTAGCCCCGGTTGCGGACGGTTTTGATCCGTTCCGGCTGGTGCGGGTCATCGCCGATTTTATGCCGCAGGCGGGAGATAGTGATGTCGACAAAGCGGCTCATGCCGTCGTATTCCAGCCCGCGTACCTCGTGGAAAATGTACTCGCGGGACAGCACCTTGCCAGCGTTACTGGCCAGCAGGTGCAGCAGGTCGTACTCCTGAGTGCTCAGGCTGAGCGGCTGGCCCTGGTGGCTGACTTTGCGGGCGTTGCTGTTGATCTGCAGGTCCTGTATCTGAATCAGGTTATCGGTGACCGCTGTGGGGCTGCTGTCACGCTGGATACGACGGCTGATGGCATTGATCCGGGCAACCAGCAGGCGAGGCTCAACCGGTTTGCAGATGTAGTCGTCAGCGCCGATCTCCAGGCCGATAATCTGGTCGATCTGATCGCTGCGCGCAGTCAGCATGATGATCGGGTTGCGATAGTGTTCACGGACTTCGCGGCAGATGTCGATGCCGTTTTTACCCGGCAGCATAATATCCAGCAGCACCAGCTCGGGCTGCTCATCAATAATGCGCTGTACGGCCCGGTTGCCGTCGGCTTCATGGCTGACCTGGTGGTCAAAACCGCGCAGGTATTCCAGGGTCAGTTCGGCCAGTTCGGCGTCGTCTTCAATCAGTAATATCCGTAGGCCGGTCATGGGCTGTCCTTAATATCTTTTAGCCTTGAGTGTTTTCTAAAACTGCCAGTTAAGCCGCAGTTCGGCCAGCTGACGGTTGTAGTCGTGCAGTTTGTGGTTGGCTTTGTTGCGGTAGCTGGAGAGCGTCAGCCCCAGTGAGAAATCTTCACTGAGCCGGTAGCGGGCACCGGTGCGCAGGCTGATATTGTTTTCGTTGCGGGCATCCGGGTAGAGCGGTGCCTCTGCTGCCTGGTAATGGCTGCTGCGAAAACGCAACTGGCTCCAGAGGGCCAGCCGGGCGCTGTAGCGATAGTTGAGCCGGGCTTCGGCTTCGCGGGCATGGTAGCTGTGGCGTTGGCCCTGGTAATCGGCATCGATGAGGCGGCCACCGAGTTGCAGGCGCCATTGGCGACCGGGCTGGAAGCTGTAGCGCAGTGCCAGTTCCTGCACCGGGCCGTCTTTGGCGCGAGCTCTGCTGGCCAGGTAGTTACGGTCTTTGTGCAGGGCCGACAGGCGGACCTGGTGCGGGCCTTGCTGCCATTGCAAGGTGGGCTCCAGTCCGGCGTAGTTGATATCGCTGTTGCGGCCTTCAGTCAGGTGCGATAGCTGTAGCTCGCCGCTGAGTTGCCATTGCGCATCCAGCTGGTAGTGCAGGCTGCTGACCAGTTGCAGCGTGCGGATGTCGGCCCGACGTTGCTGCTGATATTGCCGCTTCGACAGGTGTAACCGGTTGCGCCAGCGCAGGTGGCCAGCTGTACCGGGGGCAATATCAGCAGCACTCAGGCTGCGACCTGCACGTAATAGCAGCTGGCTGCTGAGGTAGTGATCGCTGCGTTGCAGTGCGCCGGGTTTAAGGCGCAGGGTACGCAGGCCGATATCCTGATGTTCCGGGCCGGTGTTGGCGTTGCTGTCGTAGCCGCTGGCCAGACTGAGCTGGCCGCCCAGCTGCCAGTGTTGTGCATAATCAACGCTGGCCTGGTGGGTTTGCTGGGCCTGTTCGGCCTGCAGGATTTTGCGGTAAAACGTCAGTACATTTTTGCGCACGGTGGCGGGCAGTTCAGCGTTGCTGACCACCTGTTTAACCGCCTGGCGGGCTGCGGGGTATTGCTGCTGGCGGTAGTAGAGCCGGGCCAGTTCCAGCCGGGCACGGTGCCAGTGAGGGTCGGCAGCCAGCTGTTGTTCCAGTTGTTGAATGGCCTGGGCCGGGTGCTGGTGGGCCTCGGTGAGCAGGCGGCTGAGATCACGCTGAGGTTCGCTGCTGGAGGGCGCGGCGAGTGCCAGCGGGGCAAGTGCCAGCATGCCGGTCAACAGACTGTGGCGGGCTGAAATACGGACATTCATCGTTCGTACTCACCTGCCTGATCATCGTTATGATCAAGGTCGTCGCTGTCGAACTCGAACTCCTCCCCCAGCTCGTCGAGCAAGGCCTCGACATCATCCAGGTCTTCAAGGCCTTCCAGGTCTTCACGGTCGAACTCTATCTCTGTGCCGCCAATGTCGATCGTGAAGCTGTCGCCATCCTGATCGAGGCTATCGAGTGCATCGATCAGGGTCTGGGCGCTGTCGGAATCAAGCTCGTCCAGCGGCAGCTCTGGCAGGTCGTTATAGTCATCGGGCAGCTCACCTTCGTCGTCCAGCGGCTCGATAACCAGCTGGCCATCTTCGACGTAGATATCTACGTTTCCAGACTCCAGTGCATCGCCCAGGCCGGTGGCGTTATTCAGTTGTTCCAGCTGCTCCAGTTGTTCCAGCAGGCTGAAATCTTCGCCGTCCTCGTCTTCCCTATCTTCACCTTTACTGGGTGGGTAGTCGCTCAGGTCGCTGTTATCCAGTTCCGAGAAAATGGCCTGTTCCTGGGCGTGCAGCGGGCGGCGCTCGCGGGCAGATTTACGCAGCGGGGCTTCAAACTCAGGGATGGCTTCAAAGGGGGAGTCGTCCCGGTCCAGCGTTTCCATCAGCTGATCGCTGTCCAGCCCCCAGTCGCCCCAGTCGGTGTTGCTGTCGGCCCACAGTGCAGGGCTGTATAGCCACAGGCTGGTGAGCAGGGTGATACAGAGCAGGGGCCTTGGTTTCACGTTGGGGTCTCGCTGGGTCAATCGGTCAAGGGTGAGCGCAAATGATACATTTTTAAAGGATTTAAATGTTGCAGTTTGTAGCATCGGCTTGTATCGGTTCGGCTGAGGTGGCGCTGCTGTCCGGGGTCGGCAGGGTCAGCTGGGCGCTGAGCCCTCTGAGTAGCCTTGAATGACCCAGCTGGATCTCGCCCTGATGCCAGTGGGCGATCTGGCGCACAATCGCCAGCCCCAGTCCGCTGCCGCCACTGTTGCGGTTGCGACTGGAGTCTATCCGGCTGAACGGTTCTAGCATCTGTTGCCACTGTTCGAGCGGGATGCCGGGGCCATCGTCTTCAACGCACAGACAGAGCTGGCCGGGCTGGGTGCTGATGGAGACCCTTATCTGGTTGTATGCATAGCGCTGGGCGTTGCCGAGCAGGTTCTGCAGAGCGCGGCGCAGGTAGTGTGGGTCGGCCTGAACCTGCAGCCCGCCGAAGGCATTGTGGCTGAATTGCAGGTTGGGACTTTCGCTGCGCAGCGGTTCAAACAGACTGTTGAGCAGTTCGCTCAGATCTACCGGGCAGGGGGCCAGGGCAGGTGCAGTGCTTTCCATGCTGGCGTAAAGCAGGATCTCTTCAACCAGCGAGTTAAGCTCCTGCAGGCTGCTGTCCATGCCATCCAGATGTTGAACCACCGGGCTGATATCGAGCGACTCGGCACTGAGCTGATTGAGTTTGTGCAGGGCCAGCTCGCGGCGAAAGGCGAGCCGGGCCAGCGGGGTTTTCAGCTCGTGGGAGACGGCACGGTTAAGTTCTCGCTGGGCATTAAGCAGCTGGTAGATACGGGCCGACATGGTATTGATCTTACCGGCCAGGGTGGTCAGGGCATCGTTACCATCGACGGTCAGCGGATTGCTTGGGCCGCTGGGCTGTAGCTGATCGACTTCGCGGGCCATCCGCCCCAGCCGCCGCTCCAGTGGGCGAACCAGCAGCAAGCAGGCCAGCGCCAGTAATGCCAGCCCGAGCAGACCGGCCACAATCACCAGGCTACGTGGGAAAGGCTCAAACAGGGGCACAGGTCCCTGTTGCAGAAACTCACCGCTGTTGCCGATCGGCGCCAGGCTGCGGATAGCACGCTGGCTGTCAGCCAGGGTGAGTAGTTCGACTACGGTATCGCCCTGCGCCAGCGCCCGTTTTTGCAGGTAGTTGGCGTGTAGCTCGCGGCTGCTCAGCCAGTGCAGCGGGTACGCAAAAGCGGCTTGCAGGCGTTGTAATGCGGCTTTGCGTTCAGGCTGCGGGGCGCGGCCCAGCTCGTTAAGCAGCAGCAGCTGGCTGCCGCGCATCAGTTGCTCGTTGATATCAGACTCGGCCAGGGTGACCTGCAGCCACTGTTGCTGGTTTTTGCTGGCGGGCAGAAACAGACGACGGCGCTGTTCATCAACCACAGTAATACGTAGTCCTGCATTGTCAGGCTTATGGCCTGGCTGGAGGCTGGTGGGCAGTTGCTGGGCGCTGATCAGTTCCAGCGGCAGTGCGGTAACCCGTTTGCTCAGCGCCAGCCACTGCTGTCGGCGCTCGCCCTGGTGCCGGATAAGCCCCTGGCTGATCAGTTGCAGGGTGCCCTGGCTGCTGCTGGCCAGGTAATCACTGAGCCGGTCCTCATTCCAGAGCCGGTAACCCAGCAGCGCACCGCCGCCGATGATCAGCACGGCACAGAGGATGCCGATGTAGATTCTGAGAAAGATACTGCGCATTGAACTTCCTGAGCCGCGTCCTGGCGAGAGTTGAGGAGGGGATTCTAACGGAAATTGTCATTGATGTCGGTGGCCTGAATTGGGGGTTGTGTATCACGCGGGGTGATGGGCGTAGAATAGCGGGCCCTGAAATCTGATTGAGCTGGCTGCCACCATGAGTCTGAGTCTCTGGCTGACCTTTATGGGCGTGATTACCGCGCTGATTGCTTTTCCAGGCCCCTCGGCGCTGTTGTGTATGTCCCATGGGGTACTGCATGGTCATCGCAAGGCGGCGCTGACGGTGGTGGGCGGTGCTGTAGCGGCCATGTGCCTGATGACGCTGTCATCGCTGGGGCTGGGAGCGTTGATGGCAGCCTCGCAGGAGGCGTTTACGTTGGTCAAGTTGCTGGGGGCCGGTTATCTGATCTATCTGGGGGTGCAGGCCTGGCGCAGCACCGCTTCTGCAGTGCAGGCTGATGCGCAGGTTGCGGGCGGCACTATATCGCGCTCGGGTGGCTCGCTATTTCGCACCGGCTTTATGGTGGGGATCAGCAACCCGAAAGACCTGCTGTTTTTTGCCGCCCTGTTTCCCAACTTTATTCAGCTGGACCAGCCACAACTGATCCAGTTTGTGGTGCTGGGCGGCAGCTGGTTTGTGATGGACTGCCTGATCATGTTTTTGTACGCCGTGGCAGGTACTCGAATCAGCCCCTGGTTTGCCCGTGGGCACAATCTGAAGCGGTTTAATCGCGCCACAGGCAGCCTGTTTATTGCCGCCGGTGGGATATTGGCCGGGTCCAGCCGGTAAACGGTGAAGGCCTGTGCGGTCAGTCCGGCTCGCCTGCCAGTTTGCGCAGCAACGGTGAATAAGGGTCCAGGTTGTGCGGGCCGATGTTGTTGATGTCGCGTTCGCCACACAGCGCCATGGTGATGTCCATCTCGTTGCGAATGATGTCCAGCACTTCGGTGACGCCCTGTTTACCCCGTGCCGCCAGGCCGTAGAGATGAGGGCGACCGATGTAGACGCCTTTGGCCCCCAGCGCGATCGCTTTGAGGGCGTCCTGACCGGAGCGGATACCGCCATCCATGTGGACTTCAATCTGATCACCCACAGCATCAACAATGCCAGGCAGGGCAGCGATGGAGGAGCGTGCACCATCGAGCTGACGGCCGCCGTGGTTGGAGACGATCAGCGCATCGGCACCGCTGCTGGCGGCACGTTTGGCATCTTCCGGGTCCAGAATGCCTTTGAGGATCAGCGGGCCGCCCCATTTCTGTTTGATCCACTCGATATCATCCCAGCTTAATTGAGGGTCGAACTGCTCGGCGGTCCAGGCGCCCAGTGAAGACAGATCCGCCACACCCTGTACATGGCCAACGATATTGCGAAACGCATGGCGGCGGGTGGTGGCCATGTTCAGGCACCAGCCGGGGCGGGTGGCCATTTGCCAGATATGTCTGGGGGTGAACTTTGGCGGGGCGGAAAGGCCGTTGCGCAGGTCTTTGTGACGCTGGCCGAGGATTTGCAGATCAAAGGTCAGCACCAGTGCGGAGCAACGGGCATCTCTGGCGCGCTGGATCAGGCTTTCTATAAAGCCCCGGTCTTTCATTACATAGAGCTGAAACCAGAACGGCTTGGTGGTGACGCTGGCGACATCTTCGATGGAGCAGATGCTCATGGTCGACAGGGTATAGGGCACGCCTGCTTCTTCACAGGCCTGGGCGGCCAGCATTTCGCCATCGGCGCGCTGCATACCCGCCAGCCCGGTGGGTGCAATCGCGACCGGCATGCTGACATCCTGACCGATCATCTGGCTGGCCAGTGAACGGTTGGTCATATCAACGGCCACCCGCTGGCGCAGCAGCAGCTGCTGAAAGTCACTTTCGTTGGCGCGGTAGGTGCTTTCTGTCCAGGCGCCTGAGTCGGCGTAATCAAAAAACATTTTCGGCACCCGGCGCTGGGCCAGGCGTTTGTAATCGTTAATTTCGACCAGTGTTGTCATGGCGTTCCTGCCTGGGTTGGCGGTGAGTGGTGTGGGTCGATCGTACATTCATGATAATAATTATCAAAATCATTATCGATAACTGGTCCGACCCTTTTGTGTCCCTGTATCCCTGCCGCTATTGTCGCCTGTCGCCGGGTGTTTCTGAATACTCCCCCAGTGCTGTTCTGTGTTGAATGTATATCCGACTGAAGCAGTGTTTCGTTGTGCGGGTGCAGCACGTACTCT
>JAIBDV010000155.1 GCA_024686055.1 Neptuniibacter sp. | reverse complement strand
ATATTTCCAGCCGTTACCCGGCTGAACTGGGCAATGCATCCATTGTGGCACCGCTGGCGGGCCATCCGGTGAATAAAAACAGTATTGCGGTGTGGGATCTTCGAGCGGACCCGACCCCGCTGTTTGAGCTGCCCGTCGCTGAGATCCGCCGTTTGATGTATCTGCCGCGCGAAGAGCGTAAGCCGACTGACCCGGTGATTGCGCTGAAGCAGGTGCAGGCCAATAAGTGCCCGATAATTGCGCCAGCGGGGATGCTGACAAAGGTTGAAGCGGAGCGGCTGAAGATCGACGGTGATCAGTGCCGCACCCATCTGCAGATGCTGCGCAGCCAGACCGGGCTGGTGGCGAAGGTCATGGATGTGCTGCGTGATGACCCGTTTGAGCAGGATGGTGACCCGGATCTGATGATTTATAGTGGCGGATTCTTCGGCGCGGCCGATAAAGCAGCCATGGCGCAGATCAGAGACTGTGATCCGGATGATTTATCCGAACTGCAGCTGGCCTTTCAGGACCCACGGCTGGAAGAGATGCTGCTGCGCTATAAAGGCCGTAATTACCCGCAGACGTTGCTTGATGAGGAGCGGGTGCAGTGGGAGGAATTCCGTAGCCGTCGTCTGATGGGGCCGGATAACAGTGGATTCCTCACCATGGAACAGTTTTTTGCTACAGTAAACGAGTTATACAACCAGCCAGAGCTGCCTTCGCGTAACCGGCAGATTCTGGAGGAACTGGCGATCTATGCCGAATCAATCTATCCGATGGAAGATTTTTAATGCATAAAAGCACTGGACTTGCTGCGTTACTTACCCTGGCTGTACTGACGCCCGTCAACAGCTGGGGGCTGGATACGTCGGACTTCAAAGCCTCGGAAGCTATTCCGCACAGGTTTGCGGTGTCGGATGGTCCCAGTGTGCGTCGCCGTGATGGTGCAATTGTGTATAAGAATAAATCCCGTGGTTATATCGATAATGAGCCGATGCTGGAAGTTGTTTATGCTGACTTTCCCCGAGAGCCGTTACGGGTCGATGTCGTGCCTTACGCCAGTGATGAGGCGATTGAGCGTGGTGTGGTATACGATACCCGGCGTAAAAAGCTGGTCGGCGAAGATAAGATCTTTGAAACCATTAACCAGGATGTGGTGAAAGCCCGTTGTCTGTTACTGGGTGAAGGCTGTGACCAGACCCCGGAATTCAAAGCCCGCCGTGACAGCCTTTACCCACCGGTAGAAGTTCCGACAGAACAGCTTGAGATACGGACCAGCCGCAGTAAAGCGCGGCGGCGAGAGATGCTGGAATATCGCTGAGGGCTGCAAGGCCTGTTCAGTCACAAAAAAAGCAGCCTCGGCTGCTTTTTTTGTGTTCCGGAACCGCTTTAAGCCCCCGGCATAAACTCGTTATTCTCCTTCAGGGCGTTAATCTCTACGTCGCACTTCTTCGCCACTTCGCCGTTGTCTGCGGTCAGCAGGTGTTTCTGGCCAAAGCTGCGTACGGTGAGACGGCGGCTGGACATACCTTCGTAGCATTTCACCAGATCACTGAGCTGGAGCTGGTTGACGGCTTCAGCCAGTTCTTTGCGGCTGTCGAAGTCGGTGTTGCCGTTGTCGATCTGGCTCCAGTAGCGATTGCTACGTTCAGCCAGGCTGTTTTCCTGTTTCAGAATGCGTGATACCAGACTCTGCTTGAAACGGGCCAGGTCGGCGTCGTTCATGGTTTCCAGGTCACCACCCATCTGTTGCAGGAAGCTGTCAATACGGCTTTCCAGCATGATCGGGTCAGCCACCGGGGACTGAACAACAAAGGCCAGTCCCGGTGCTTTTCGCAGCGGCAGTAAAGTCTGGAATACCACATAGCCCAGCTGCTGTTCGGTGCGCAGGCGGGTATAGAACGGTGAGGCGATCATCTCGCTGAGCAGAGCGTACTGGGCGCGGGTGTTGAGTTCGCTGTCACTGCCCTGGAAGTACACGCTGATGGCGGAGTCGTTGTGATCGACATTCAGGGTCTGAACCAGCCGACGGTCTTCTGGCAACTGTACCACCGGCGTCGAGGCCAGACGTTTATGGCCATGTTCAGAAAACAGCTGTTTCTCCACGGTCAGGGTCAATGCTACGGCATCTTCCTGCAGCAGGTTGCCATGGGCCAGCGCTCGCAGCTCGGTATCTTTGAGCAGGACCGGCACAAAGGCTTTCAGGTCAGCCAGGGTGACCTCAGCCAGGGCGGCTTCGCGCTGGGCTGTGTCCCACTGCGGCAACAACAGCTGCATGATTTCGCCGATAGTCTGGTTAAACGGCTTGTCTTTACGGCTGTTAGCCAGCTGTTTGCTGTAGCTGGTTTTGATCACTTCAAAGCGCTTCAGGTCCAGCTCGGGTTTGCTCAGGGTGCCGACGACATCTTTCAGCAGCAGTGCCTGCTTGTCGTTGTAACCGGAAATACGCACAGAAATACCGCGCATATGTGGGTAGATGCGGGTGTTCAGCCCAGCCATGGAGGCATCGTAAAGTGTTTCATTGAGCTGATCCTGCACCATGCGGGTGTAGAGCGCGGTCATTACTGAATTGCGTGGGGTGCTGTTGGACTGCTCTGACAAGATGGTGAAGAAGAAATTGGCTTTTGGGGTGCTGAAGTCGCTGTCCTGCTGGTGCCACAGGGTGACGCCCTCACGGCGCAGAATGATTTCCGGCTTATCGACGTTATCACGTAGTGGTTTGATGCTCAGGTCGGTGGCAATAAACGGGTTGGCGTTGCGCACGGCCAGGCTGTTGTCCGGTGCCTGGGCGGTCAGCCTTGCAATGTTGCTGTCTGCCAGTGGCTGCAGGCTGTAGTCCACTTTGAAATTAGGGCCCTTGCGGTCGGTTTGCTGGTCGTTGGAGGCAACGGTTATCAGCATGTTGTCCGGCGTCAGCTGAGACAGGTAGGACTGAATCAGTTGCGGCTTGAAGGCTTCCAGGCGGTAGGGTGCATCAATAATGTTTTCCAGTGGCCGCTGCTGCATGGCGCGGGCCAGCTGGCCGACGTAGTGGATCGGTTCCTGCTTTTCGGCAAACTCGAACCGGGTGGCCAGTTGCTGACGTTCTTCAGTGAACAGCGCTTCTTTTACACCATCCTGCTTAAGCAGTTGGACGGCACGGAAGAACAGTTGAGTGATCTCCGACTGGTGTTTCATGCCTTCCGGGGTCAGCGTCATTTCGACGGACAGGGCGGCGTCGTGCTCCATATTCGTGGAGGTGTAAGCGCCCAGGCCATTGGCCCAGCCCCGTGCCTTCAGGTCGGCCAGCAGGCTGCCTTTACCTTCATAGCCCAGCTGGCTGGCAATGTAGTGCAGGGGCTTGCTGCGCCAGTGTTCGCGTACCGGCGCCACCGGGAAGGTCAGGTTCAGGGTACGCAGATCTTTGACGCTACGAATGGCCAGTTTTGCCGGCAGACTGCCATCGGTAATCAGTGGGGCAGTATCGACAAAGGCTTTGGCATCGCTGTTGGGTATTGTGTTGAAGCGTGCCTCGACCATCTGTTTAAGCTCTTCAACCGGCTGTGGCCCCAGCACCACCAGGGTCATCAGATTGGCGGAGTAATACTGATTGTAGAAACTCACCAGATCGTCACGGACATTGCTGCCTGGGCGGTCGGCCAGGGTTTTCAGGCTGCCGACGAAAAAGCGGCTGAAGCTGTGTTCCGGATTGACGGTCTGTTTGGTCGCCTCAAAGATGCGGCGGCCATCGTCACGCAACTTGGACTGGTATTCAGAGTAAACGGCGTTGCGTTCACGGTCGACGTAAGCCTCGGTAAACAGCGGGCTGATAAAGAACTGGGAAAAACGATCCAGCGCATCGCCTAACAGATCGGCGCGAATATCAAAGAAGTAGTTGGTGTTCTCGTAGGCGGTATAGGCATTGTGGCTGCCGCCGCCTGAGCTGATGAAACTCTGGTAATCACCGGCCTGGGGGTATTTTTCGGTGCCCAGAAACAGCATGTGTTCGAGAAAGTGGGCCAGTCCTGCACGTTCTTTCGGGTTGGCACCGGAACCGACAGCCACGTCCAGCGAGGCTGCAGCTTTGGGTGTGCCGGGGTCGGAAATCACCAGCACTCGTAGCTTGTTGTCCAGGGTAAAGCCCTGATAATCACGGTTATCGTTGGGGCTTTTATGGACGGCAGCATGGGCCAGGGTGCTGATGAACATCACCAGCAGGGCTAGCATGGTGCGCAGCGCTGTTCGCAGGGCGGTAAAGTGCAGTGGTCGATGCATACGTAAGCCTCTGTTATGCAGTGTTTTCTTATTGTGTTTTTTAGTCTTAATCCACGTTGAGCGCCTGAACGTGTGATCGTTGTAAAGCAGTCCATAGTAAATGATCGCTAAACAACTGTCTATTTTGTGTTCGCTAGTGTCCTTTTCTTGTCGATGTGTCTGTCCATGCTATTTCCCCGTACAGGCCATGACTGACAGACCTTTGAGCCAGACTAGGCAACTCTATATCCGCTGGCAAGTGAGAAATCTGAATGTAACCCGGTGGTAATACAACGGATTGCCGTCGGGCATGGTATGGCCTGGGGGAGCGGGGTAGACTAGGGCCCATTTTGTCAGGATTCTTTTATCAGGGAGCCCTGGTCGGACTGTGTCACTGTTAGTAAGCCGAGGACTGTGCTGTGAACAAGGAAAAAGTGATCTTTGCGTTTTTTATCGTACTTGCGATGACGCTCAACTTTGGTTTCTTTATGGGCGAAATTGATAACGCTGATCACCATAATGTTTACGAGCTGTACGCGGCACTGGTAGTCAGTCTGATCTGTACCGTCATGAAATTTGGTGATCGTACCCACCTGGGTGCGTTGATGCTGGCCACCTCGCTGGTGGCAGATTTGCAGCTGGTTGTGGTGGCAGTGATCTGGGGCTATGCCGAGCAGATCAGCGCCAGCGGTATGGATGATCATATGATGGCCAGTGTGGTGTCACTGGCGGGCGGTGCACTGTTGTCGAATGTGGTCTCGGTGATTCTGCTGGTGATTGAAACTGTTCAGGTACGCCGCTAAGCGGGTGGCCTGATCATGAATAACGTTTTTTATCTGTTGATGCGGCGGCTGCGAATGCCGCTGATTACCCTGATTGTGATTTATTCGGTGTCGGTACTGGGCTTTGTACTGATACCCGGCGTAGATGATCAGGGCCAGGTGTATCGCATGGATTTCTTCCATGCATTCTACTTTGTCTCGTTTATGGGCTCGACCATCGGTTTTGGTGAAATCCCCTATCCGTTTACCTCCGGCCAGCGCATGTGGGCGATGCTGACCATTTACAGCACGGTAATCGCCTGGCTGTATGGTATTGGCACCATGATTTCTATTTTTCAGGAACCGGTGTTCAGCCGTGTACGCCGTCGTCGCCGGTTTGCCGCTCAGGTAGCGGCGCTCAATCAGCCCTTTTATCTGGTCTGTGGTTATGGCGTTACCGGCAGCATCGTGGTGGGCAAGCTGGCGCAGCGGGATATCCACTGCGTGGTGGTGGATATTGATGCAGCGCAGATTGATGCGCTGGAGATGGATAGCCTGCCACTGCCGATGCCTTGCCTGGTGGCCGATGCCTCATTGCCTGATGTACTGGATGATGCCGGGCTGCAGCACCCGCAGTGTATTGGTGTACTGGCGCTGGCTAACCGCGATACGGTCAACCTGTCGATTGCGATCGCCAGCAAGCTGTTGATGCCTAAACGGATGGTCGTCAGCCGGACTGAAGCGGATGTAACCACAGCTAACCTGGATTCCTTTGGTACCGATCTGATTGTTGATCCGTTCCGTGCCTATGCTGAATACCTGTCGCTGTCAGTACAGGCACCGTATATGCACCTGGTGTATGACTGGTTGCTCAACCCCAGCCATCGGCCGCTCTCCAGTGCGTATCAGCGGACGCGGGGGCGCTGGATTATCTGTGGTTATGGCCGTTTCGGGCGGGCGCTCTACAGTGAGCTGAGCCATGATGAAGTCGAGCTGGTGGTGATCGATAAAAAAGCACCGCAGAAGAACCAGCTGCTGGACCAGGTCCACGGTATTGGCACGGAGGCCAGAACCCTGCAGCAGGCGGGAGTGCAGGGTGCGGTCGGTATTGTGGCAGGTACCGATAATGATGCGGATAACCTGTCGATCATGATGACAGCCCGCGAGCTGAACCCGCAGCTGCTGACCGTCGTCCGGCAGAATGTGCATGCCAACCGGCTGGTGTTTCAGAATTCGCGGGCCGATTTCATTATGGAACCGGGCCGGATTATCGCCAACCGGATTATGGCGCAGATCAAAACGCCGTTGCTGCCGGTATTTATCAGCCGGATGATTCATCACCATGATGATGTCTGGGCCCATACACTGCTGAACCGGATGAGCAGTGTGGTGGGTAGCCAGGAGCTGGACAGCTGGGCCTTTACCGTGTCGGAGCGGCAGACGCCTGCGCTGCTGGTGGCGATGAATGAAGCTAAACCGGTCAAGCTGTCGCTGTTTCTCAAAGACCCCCATGATCGCATGAAAATGCTGAAAGCCTTTCCGCTGTTAATGCGCCGTGGTGGTGAGTTGATGATGCTGCCAGGCGAGCTGACCCTGCTACAGCCAGGGGATGAAATTCTGTTCTGTGGCTTGAGTTCGGCGGCGACGCGCATGGAATGGACGATCAGTAACTACAACGTACTGCATTATGTGATGACCGGTAGTGATAACAGCAATAACCTGCTGGCCCGCTGGTTGTATCGCCGGGAAAGGAAGTAAGCCACGATGGCATATCTGTTATTAATGCTCAGGCCCTTGCTCTGGAATCGAGGCGTAGCTGAGCCTGGTACACCACCGGGCGGGCTGTTTATCCACCTGATACTTTTATTCGGACTGTTCTTATCCATGCTCTTTCTGGGTGAAAAAGTTCGGTCTTTTCATTTACTGGGGATCACTCTACTATCCCTCGGTATCTATCTTGCTGTGGTCGCGCACACTCTGTCGCGGCT
>JAIBDV010000051.1 GCA_024686055.1 Neptuniibacter sp. | reverse complement strand
GCGGGTGACGTTGACTCCAGCAGCCAGGCAACCCTGACCGAAGGAGAGATCGCCGCGGGTTATGTGCTGGCCTGTAGCAGCACCGTGCAGTCTGATCTGGCGATTGCGCTGTAAGCCGTGGCTGGAAGGTGCGGGCGGGTCAGCGGGATATAAATGAAAATTATTCACGTTGCAGAACTTGTTACAGAACACAATGATAAGTATTATCAATTGCAGTTCAACAAGAGAGTTCGCCATGTACATCTGCATCTGTAAAGACGTGACTGACCGCCAGATCCGCGACGCTATGGACCAGGGCGCCCGCACCATGCGTGACCTGAACCGTGAGCTGAATGTGGCATCGCAGTGTGGCAAATGTGCCTGTGCGGCGAAGCAGATTATGCGCTCGCATCAGAAAGATGATCGTGGTGGCTGCTGCGCCCGTTAGTGCGCAATGGCTGAACAGCCGCTGATCCTTAGCGATTCCAGAACCCGAGCCGGTAACGACTCGGGTTTTTTGTGTGCAGTGGGCAGGGCTCAGGCCAGCGTTGCCTGCCATAACAGTCGCAATGCCAGCAGGGTGACACTCCAGCGAAACAGCGTGCGGAACAGGCTGGCAGGCATTTTATTCAGCAGCTTCAGCCCCAGCCATGAACCCAGAGTGCCCGCCAGGATCATCAGCGCCAGCAATGGCAGCCACTGCCAGAAGGCAAAACCAATGCTGCTGAAAACCAGCATTTTCAGCAGGTGCTGGCCGCTCATACAGCTGGCAAAAGTGGCGGTGGTCGCCAGTTTGTCCAGCTCATGGCGGTGGATAAACCCGGCCACGAGAGGCCCGGTTGCGCCAACAAACATCGATACCAGCGTAGTCAGTGCCCCGGCGGCGACCTGGCCGCCGTGCCCCAGCGGGTGCTTGCCTGGCTTTGGCCCCCACACCAGATAGAGAATAAACCCCGCCACACTGAACTGAATCCATTGCAGGGGGAGTTGCACCACAATGAGTGAGGCCAGCGCAGCGCCCACGACCGCCCCCAGTAAAAACCGCCGTACAACCGGCCATTGAGTGTGCTGACGGGTCAGCCAGGCACGATTGCCGTTGGAGCCCAGCTGCACCAGCCCGTGCAGCGGAATCAGCGCGGCGGCGGGCACAATCGTCGCCATCACCGCCAGCAGTAACACGCCGCCGCCGATTCCCATGGCGGCAGTAATCAGCGAGGTAATACCTGCGGATATAATCAGCACAGTGGCATCAAACAGACTGAGAGAGGCGGGTAACAGCTCCATAGCGGACTCCGTTGGCGGTTGAGCGGCGCAGTATAGCGACCGCCCAGTCTGGTGGATATCACACCAAAGCGGCAGGGTTGGCTGCGGTGAAGCAGAGGCTGCTCAGGGTCACCTTCCCGCTAGTTGGTACTGTTCGAAACAGAGTTGTCCCCGTATCTTGTTATGGTGTCTGTTGACTGGCTTGGGTGTCCGGTTGTGTTGACGACCTGCCTGCGTTGATACCTGACTGTACAAAAGGAAGTGTACACGTGAAAAAGCTGAGCTATCTGGTACTTCTCTTGCCCCTGTTGGCAAGCATCTGCGCTGCTGAGCTGCCGATTCCTCTGTCTGATTACTCTGTAAAGCGCTGGGATAGCAGCGATGGTTTACCCCACAACAGTATCAATGGCCTGGTGCAGACCGGGGACGGTTACCTGTGGCTGGCGACCTGGGAGGGGCTGGCTCGGTATAACGGTGTCAGTTTTGACCTGTTCGGTCGGGGCGAGGTGACGGGGTTGCCGTCATCAGCGATCAGGTCAGCATCGGTTGAAGTGGATGGCGCTATGTTTGTGGCCTCTGCCCGGGGTGGTATTTCGCGCTACCACCAGGGGCGCTGGCAGGCATTAACGCCAGCTGCTGGCCAGGTCAGACACATGTTACGAACCCGTGATGGTGATCTCTGGCTGGCGGTGGAGGGGAAAGGGCTGTACCGGCGTTCGGCTGATCAGCCTGATGTTGATCAACTGGTTTTACCCAATGTGTTAGGCCATAAGCTGGTAGAAGATAACCAGGGGCATCTCTGGCTGGCGGCAGATCAGGGCCTGTTTCAACTTGATGGCGGCGTGATTCAGCGGTTTGGTGCAGAGCATGGGCTACCCCAGGGGACGGTTTATGATCTTCTGTTGCAGCCCGATGGGCAGTTGCTGGTGGCGACAACACAGGGAGCCTGGGTAGAGCGGCAGGAGCATTTTGTGCCACTGTCTCCGGCGCTGGCTGATAAATCAGTCAGTAGTCTGTTGCGGGACTCCCTGGGGAACCTCTGGTTCGGCACCATAAAATCAGGGCTCTATCGCCTGAGTGAGCGCGGGTTAGAACACCTGGGACCAGAGCAGGGGATACCTGATACACGGGTGCTGGCATTGTTGCAGGACCGGGAAAAGAATATCTGGGTGGGCACCAATGCCGGCCTTATCCGGGTAAAAGATGCGTTGTTTAGTAACTGGACGGAACAGCGTGGGCTCAATGGTAACTATATTCGTACTGTACTCAGCCATTCGGATGGCAGCATCTGGACCGGCAGCAGTCGGGGTCTGTCGCGGATTGAAAAGGACCAGGCAGAGCCGATTAAACTGCCTGTCCCGTTGACCACACTGTCCGTGCTCAGCCTGACGGAAGGCCCGGACGGTAGCGTCTGGATAGGCACCTACAGTCAAGGTCTGTTCCGCTGGAAAGCGGGGACGCTAAAACAGGTTGAAACGGTAGCCAGTGGCTTAAGCAGTAATGAAATTCGTGCTCTGCTGTTTGATGACCAGGGTACGCTGTGGATGGGGACGCCGCTGGGGGTCACCCTGCGACAGGCCAATGGTCGCCTGCGGCGGCTAGATATGGCTGATGGCTTGCGTGATGAATTTATCTGGGTACTGGAACGAGACGATCAGGGCCGGGTATGGGCAGGTACCAATAATACCGCGTCCTGGTTTAGCGAAGGCCGGTTTCATAACCTGGACCTGTCGGAGCTGGATGATGTTGAGAAGGTGTTTGGCCTGCTGTTCCAGCCGGGTTATCTCTGGCTGAGTACGGAGCGGGGCCTGGTGCGGTATCGTTTTGTCGATCAGCAACAGCGCCTGATCAGTCAGGATGATGGCTTGCCCAGTGATACGGTTTTTCAGACGGTGGCTGACCGCCAGGGTGGTTTGTGGCTGACCAGCAGTCGTGGGGTTATACGGGTCAGTATTGCTGGTCTGAATCGATATATAGATCAGGAGGACGAGCGGCTGGAAGTTGATATTTTTGACGAGAGTGATGGCCTTGCTACCGCCCAGATAAATGGTGCATCCAGCCCCTCCGCTGTGATGGATAAGCAGGGGTGGATCTGGGTAGCCACAGCGATGGGCGCTGCGCGGGTTCAGCCAGAGCGCGAGCTTGGTCAGGAAACGGCCTACTTTCCGGTATGGATCGAAGGGCTACGGGTGGATGATAAGCCTCAACCTTTGTCAGCTTCGCTCAGCCTTGCCCCGGGCTCTGATCGGCTTACTGTTCGTTATGCCGGGCTTAATTATAGTGACCCCGGCCATATTCGTTACCGCACCTTACTGGAGGGCTTTGACTTGCATTGGGTTGAACGTGGTAATCAGCGCCGCGTTGAATACACCAATTTGCCGCCGGGCCACTACCGCCTGCGGATTCAGGCTGGCTACCCATCTTTGTACTGGGGGCTGAATGAGGTATCGGTCGATATCATTCAGCAGCCCTACTTCTGGCAACGAACCTGGTTTCGAGTGTTGATATTGCTATTGGTTGCCGGGCTGGTGGCGTTGATAAGTAAATGGCGGGTGTACCGGTTGCAACAGATTGAAGTGAAACTCAATGAACGGGTCGCACAGCAGACAGCCGCTCTGCGCCGCCAGGCCGCAGCCTTCGAGCGTCAGGCGCGGGAAGACGCGCTGACCGGCTTACCCAACCGGCGGGCCTTTGATGAAACCTTTGCCGCACAATTTCGTCATGCCGCTCAGCAACACAGTACGCTTGTGCTGGCGGTGCTGGATATTGATCACTTTAAACGGATCAACGATCGCTGGTCACACCTGGTGGGGGATGAAGCGATCTGTGTCGTGGCTGATCTGTTACAGAGCCAGTTGCAGCCGGGCTGGCTGCTGGCTCGCTGGGGTGGGGAAGAGTTTACACTGGTCTTTCCTGAGTCTGATCTGGCAGCGGCGCTGGAACAGTGTGAGCGATTGAGGTTGAGTATTGCTCAGCATCCTCAAATCACGTCGGTACCCGGACTACAGTTAACAGTCAGCATCGGACTGGTGGATAACCAGGGGGCAAACAGTTACGCCCGTATGCTCAGTCAGGCGGATCTGGCGTTGTACCAGGCAAAGCGACAGGGCCGAAACCGGGTGGAAGTCTGGTCGGAGTCGATGGACGCGCTGCCGCCTGAGGGTGATCAGGTACAGCAGACTACAGAGCTTCTGGCGTAAACAGTTCTTCCTTGAGGGGGCTGCAAGCGGGTTTTACCGAGGCTTTCCTGTGTTCAGATAGCGGCGTATAGTCAGCTTCTTTTCTGACCTGATGACGGATAGCCCGATGGAACTTGAACTGTTTCTGACTTTTCTGGCCGCAATTACCGTGCTGACCCTCTCGCCAGGCGTCGATACTATGGTAGTGATTCGCAACAGTGCGCGCGGAGGCTGGCGTGATGGTATGGTCACTAGCACGGCAATCTGTAGTGGTCTGTTTGTCCATGCCACCGTCTCTGCGGTGGGGATTGCGGTGATTCTGGCGCAGACGGCCTGGGCGTTTAATGCGCTAAAACTGGTGGGCGCGGCGTATCTTATCTGGCTGGGCTTCACCAGCTGGCGCTCGGCGCTGGGTAACCAGAGTGGCTTCCAGCTGGGCGAGTTTACTCAGGGCAATGACTTTCGCTTTGGCCGTTCGGTCAAAGAAGGCTTTCTGTCTAATGTGCTGAACCCGAAAACCGTGGTGTTCTACATGGCGTTCCTGCCACAGTTTATCGACCCGGCCGGTAATGCCATTACCCAGTCTTATATGCTGGCGGGTATTCACTTCGTTATCGCCATGTTATGGCAAGGTGGCATTGTACTGCTAGTCGATCGCGCCCGCGACTGGCTGGCCCGGCCTCGGGTCAGCAAAATGTTTGATGGCATGACTGGCACGGTGTTGATAGCGCTGGGGCTGCGACTGGCAGTGACGGACTGATGCTCAGTCTTCCCATGCAATGTCGAACCGGTTGTGGTGCCTGTTGTATCGCCCCCAGTATTACCAGCCTGAACAAACCTGCCGGTGAACGTTGTCTGCATCTGACGGTGGATAATCTGTGTGCGCTGTTTGGCCAGCCAGAACGGCCCGAGGCTTGTGGCGAGTTTCAGGCTGAGCTGGAAGTGTGTGGAGATAACCGGGATCAGGCATTGCAACGTATTACCCTGCTGGAACTGGAAACCTCTCCGCCTGCCTGAGTCTGAAATCTGCATAAAAAATGCCCGGTCAGTCTGCGACTGCCGGGCATGGGTAACCAGTGGGTGCTCTGGTCAGGGGAAGGGCAGCTCTATACTGGCTGCCTTATCAGCCGCTGTTTACAGCTGGCTTTTGTAACGGTCGAACTCGTCCTGTACGGACTGTTCTGGCTCACCTGTTGCTTTGCTGACCGCGATAATCGCGATAGTCGCAAAGATGATGCCCGGCACAATCTCGTAGATATCGAAGATACCGCCGGAGATCTGTTTCCAGGCCACCACGGTCACGCCACCGACGATGACACCCGCCAGTGCGCCGTTGCGGTTCATGCCTTTCCAGTACAGCGCCAGCAGCAGTGCCGGACCGAAGGCCGCACCAAAGCCCGCCCAGGCGTAAGATACCAGGCCCAGTACCGAACTTTCCGGGTTCAGTGCCAGCATCATTGCCACCAGTGACAGACCAACGACGGCAACACGACCGACCATGACGACTTCAGACTGGGAGGCATCTTTGCGGATGATCTGCTTGTAGAAATCTTCTGCCAGGGCGGAAGAACTCACCAGCAGCTGGGAGTCCGCTGTGGACATGATCGCCGCCAGAATCGCTGCCAGCAGGATGCCGGCAACAACCGGGCTGAACATGGCGTTGACCAGTACCATAAAGATCTTCTCGCCATCGGCAAGATCACCGGCCATCTGGTTATCCACATACAGGATACCGACCAGGCCAACCAGCAGTGCGCCAACCATGGACAGTGCGGTCCAGATCACCGCGATACGGCGTGCAGTGGGTACATCTTCGTTAGAACGGATGCCTTTGAAACGTGCCAGGATATGCGGCTGACCGAAGTAGCCCAGACCCCAGGCCATCAGCGAGACAATCGCGATCCAGGACAGCGGTTCGCCCTTGGCATCGTTCCAGACCGTCAGCAGTTCCGGGTTTTTCGCCTCAAGAGTGGTGAACAGTTCGCCCATCCCCCCGTTAGACTGTAGCGCAATCACCGGTACCATCACCAGTGCAGCGGCCATCAGCAGGCCCTGTACCAGATCCGTCCAGGACACTGCCAGGAAACCACCAAACAGGGTGTAGGAGACCACGCAGAAAGTACCGATTACCAGTGCGGTGGTGTAATCCAGACCGAAGACGGTTTCAAACAGCTTGCCGCCTGCAACCAGGCCGGAGCTGGTGTAGAACAGGAAGAACAGCAGGATGAAGAACGCAGAGATAACCTGCAGCGCTTTGGAGTTATCTTTGAAACGGTTAGCGAAGAACTCCGGCAGGGTCAGTGAATCACTGGCCACAATAGAGTAAGTACGCAGGCGCTTGGCAACCAGCAGCCAGTTCAGCCAGGTCCCCATCAGCAGGCCAGCAGCCAGCCACAATGCTTCCATACCGGAGGCGAAAGCGTAGCCTGGCAGGCCCAGCAGCAACCAGCCGCTCATATCCGAGGCACCGGCAGACAACGCTGCAGGCCATGGACCCAGCGAGCGACCGCCGAGGAAGTAGTCAGCCGAGCTGGCTGTGCGTTTATAAGCATAGATACCGATACCCAGCATTACCGCCAGGTACACGAGGAATGTGCCAATAATGGCACCGCTGTTTTCGATCATGGGGTTTTATAACCTCTATTCTTATCGTGATGGATCCGTTGTCTGAGCCATGCTGCATCCCATGGATGATCTGAAAATGACGTCGGCTATTTCAGATATGGCACGTAAAACGGACGGGATTACCGGTATCCGAATACCGATAATCCCTCTCCTGCTAAAGTAGCAGGCGTTGGAAAGCGCGCGAATTTACTCCTCTTTAGCACCCAGCTCAAGCAAAGTTGCATTGCCGCCCACGGCCGTGGTGTTGTCGGTGCGGGTACGCTCAGTGATAAAGCGCAGCAGGTAGTACGGGCTGGCAATCTGGGCCAGGCCGGACAGATCTGTTTCGCTGATCAGTTGTGCCAGGTTTCCGCTGCGAGCAGCCAGCTGCTGGTTCAGCTCAGCAATAGTGGCGTCGTCTGCGGTAATGGCCACACCGGCCAGCCGTGGCTGGCTGATCAGGCTCTCTGGCACAGTGGCTGCATCCGTTGACTGGGCAACGCCTTGCGGGCAGCCTGCCGTTGTCAGCAGCTGGATCAGGTTGTTATGACCGAGCACGATAACCACATTGCCAGCGATCAGCGCGGCCGTCAGCTGGCCGACCATGGCGCAGCTGTGAGCGTTTTCGTTAGCGTTGAGTACGAACAGGCCACGACCCGCGGTGAACAGCACATTGGCTTCACCGGTGGGCCCTGGCAGTTCGATCTGCTGGCCGATCTGGTTCATGGCATTGTCGATCTGCCAGCGCACCATGGCGGCACGTTCGGCATCCAGTGCATCAGCAAAGCGGCCCAGGATCTGGCCACGCATTTCGGTGCCCAGTGCATCCCAGCTTTCCCACTGGTCCAGTGCGGCATCGACAAGGGTCTGAATTGAAGTGCTCATCAGGCATTACCTCCAGTGCTGATCTGTTCTTGAGTAAAGCGCAGCAGGTAGCGTGGGCCGCCCGCCTTAGGACCGGTGCCCGACAGGCCCTGGCCGCCGAATGGCTGTACGCCAACCACGGCACCGATCTGATCACGGTTAATGTAGGTGTTACCGACGCGGGTACGACGGGCGATACGGTCCGCTGTGCCAGCGTTGCGGGTGTGAACCCCCAGGGTCAGACCAAAGCCGGTGGCGTTGATGCTGTCGATCACCTGATCCAGCTCGCTGGCCTTGTAGCGCACCACGTGCAGAATCGGACCAAACTGCTCTTTTTGCAGCTGGTGGATACCGTCGATCTCAAACGCTGCTGGCGCAACAAAGGTGCCGTGGGCACAGTCGTCAGACAGTGGAGTTTCCGCGATCAGCGTGGCCTGTTGCTTCATTGTGTCGATATGAGCCTGCAAACCAGCACGGGCACCTTCGTCAATCACCGGGCCAACATCGGTACTGTGTTTGTACGGCAGGCCAACAACCTGCTCAGCCATGGCACCTTTGATCATCGGGATAACCCGATCGGCGATATCAGCCTGCACAAACAGCACTCGCAGTGCTGAACAGCGCTGACCGGCAGAGGCAAAGGCGGAACCGACCACATCACGTACCACCTGTTCTGGCAGCGAAGTAGAGTCGATGATCATGGCGTTCTGGCCGCCGGTTTCGGCGATCAGTGGTGCAGGCGCGCAATCACGCAGGGCCAGTGAACGGTTGATCAGCTGAGCCGTTTCGGTGGAACCGGTGAAGGCCACCCCGGCGATCCGTGGGTCACGGGTCAGTGGTGCACCTACGGTGGCACCGTCACCTGGCAGCAGCGCGATGGCACCGGCCGGAATACCTGTTTCCAGCAGCAGCTGAATGGCACGTACGGCGATCAGGCTGGTCTGCTCGGCAGGCTTGGCAATAACACAGTTACCGGCGGCCAGTGCAGCACTGATCTGACCGAGGAAGATTGCCAGCGGGAAGTTCCATGGGCTGATGCACAGGAAGATACCGCGACCGCGCAGTTCAACCTGCTGGGTCTGGCCATCAAAACGGTTGATGGTCTGTGGCTGCAGTTTGCCGCGCGCTTCATTGGCGTAGTAACGACAGAAATCCACCGCTTCGCGGATCTCGTCGATGCTGTCCTGAATGGTTTTACCCGCTTCGCGGTGGCACAGGGCAACCAGCTCGGCTTCATTCTGCTCCAGCAGGTCGGCCAGCTTATCCAGGTAGCCTGCACGCTGGTCTGCCGGTGTCGCCTGCCAGCTTGGCAGCTGAGCGGTCGCAAAATCCAGCGCTTCGTTCACTTCCTCGGCACCGGCCCAGTAGTTCTGGCCGACAGTCTGACGACGGTCGTATGGCGTGGTGACGGTGTTGATCTGTGCGGTTTCACGCAGCTGACCATTAATCAGCGGGCCGCCGGTCCACTGCTGATCCATAAAGGTATCAACCGCCGCTTTGTATGGCTGCCACTGGTAATCAATCTCGATGTTCGGGCCGCGTGAGTTGAGACGGTCTTCAAACAGATTACGTGGCTGCGGGATATACGGGTTGGCCAGTTCCTTACGGCTGTTCAGTGTATCGACCGGGTGATGCACCAGGTCCGCGACCGGGCAGCGGGCATCCACCAGACGGTGAACAAAAGAACTGTTGGCACCGTTTTCCAGCAGACGACGCACCAGGTAGGGCAGCAGGTCTTTATGGCTGCCAACCGGGGCGTAGATGCGGACATTGGCATCGTGTTTTTCCAGCACCGTGTTGTACAGCGCATCGCCCATGCCGTGCAGGCGCTGGAACTCAAAATCCTTGTGCTCAGCGATCGTCACAATCGCTGCCACAGTGTGGGCGTTGTGGCTGGCAAACTGTGGGTAGATCTTGCCGCGTACCGGCGCACTCAGCAGGAAGCGAGCACAGGCCAGGTAAGACACATCGGTGGCTTCTTTGCGGGTAAATACCGGGTAACCGGACAGGCCGCGCTGCTGACATTCCTTGATTTCGGAGTCCCAGTAGGCACCCTTAACCAGCCGAACCGGAATGCGATCACCCTGTTCACCGGCCAGCGCCGTCAGCCAGCTCAGTACCGGCAGTGCTCGCTTGGAGTAGGCCTGGATAACCAGACCAAAATTGCCCCAGCCCTGGCTGGCCGGATCGCGGTACAGTTTTTCAAACAGTTCCAGCGACATTTCCAGCCGGTCAGCTTCTTCAGCATCAATGGTGATGCCAACATCCAGCGCCCGTGCCTGGCTGATCAGCTGCAGTACGCGGCTGAACAGTTCGTCCATTACCCGTGCCTGCTGGCCCACTTCATAGCGCGGGTGCAGTGCCGACAGTTTGATCGAAATCGTCGGCCGCGGGCTGCTACCGGTGTAGCTGTCTTTGCCGATCGAGGTGATCGCACGGCTGTAATCGTCGAAGTATTTCTGGGCGTCACTGGCGGTCAGCGCTGCTTCACCCAGCATATCGAACGAGTAGGTATAGCCTTTATCACGGTAGTTTTTACCGCGCTTTAGCGCCTCTTTCATGTCGCGGCCCAGTACAAACTGGAAGCCCATGATCTTCATCGCCTGGTGCATCGCTTTACGGATCACCGGCTCGGAACATTTGTTCACCAGACGGTTGATCACATTCGACGGGCTGCCATCTTCCTTGCTGTCCAGGGAGACCACTTTGCCGGTCAGCATCAGGCCCCAGGTGGAGGCGTTGACGAACAGTGAGTCGGAGTTTTTCAGGTGCGATTTCCAGTCGGCAACGCTCAGCTTATCGCGGATCAGTGCATCGGCTGTGTCAGCATCCGGCACACGCATCAGCGCTTCCGCCAGACACATCAGCAGAATACCTTCGTGGGTATCCAGGCTGTATTCCAGCAGCAGAGAGTCGATCATCTGGATGGCATTATCGTCGGCCCGCACCTGTTCAATCAGGTCGGTGGCGCTGCGCGTGGTGTTCGCCAGCTCGTCGACGCCAGGTTGCGCCAGCGGCAGTAACTGCTGCAGCCATTGGGATTCATCTACCGCGTACAGCGGTGAGATCAGTGGCCAGATTTCGGCACACTTGCGCGCGGTAAATTCCGGCTTCAGCACATCAATCGCGTTGAACATAGCACTCCGTCCTCAGCATCCGGTGGCCAGCCTGGCTGGCCGGTCTGGAATCTTGTTGTAATAGAGGATGGCACTTTAGTGATGAAACAGTGATCGGTCTTGCAAAAAACACCGGAGTTTTTGTGTAAAGCTCCGGTTGCGTGGGCAGTCAGCCAGGCTGCTCTAAGCGACCATGCGGGTCGATTCAGGCTGGCACTGAGGGCGCGATCGTTAATCAGCAAAACGTTTCCCGTAAACTTGGGGTAACAGGAGAGGGAGCTTGTGAGGAGTTAAGTCTTTTGCTAGGTTAGGCTCTATAATTAAAATAGGTATTGCGTGTTTTTTATCACTTTTTATACTGTGAGGCATCACTGGATGAAGGGAGGTTGTTGAGAATTTCCTTTGCTGCCTTGTGACCTCTTTTCGAAGCTTTACTGAAGTAGTATTCAGCTTTCGATACTTCTTGATTATTGT
>JAIBDV010000154.1 GCA_024686055.1 Neptuniibacter sp. | reverse complement strand
TTTTTATGGGCGGCGGCGATCAGCCTGCGGCGTTTCTGGCTGATAATAACGGCCTGGCTGATGGCATCGGAGTCCCAGCGCTCAGCAGCTTCACTGCGCAGGGCTGTCAGCAGATCAGCATGGGCCGGATCGTTACACAGGTTGTTACGTTCCTGAGGGTCGGTGACCAGATTAAATAACTGGTCCGGGTCACCTTTACAGCAGATGTACTTGAACTCGCCACGGCGGATCATAAACATCGGCGCAGTGACGCCTTCGCCCATGTATTCGCCAATCACTTCATCGTGGCCAGCGCCACCGCTCAGGTGTGGCATCAGGCTGCGGCCATCAATGGGCATGGCGTAGTCGGGAGCCTGGCCGTGGTTGGCCAGCTCGGCAAAGGTCGGTAACAGATCCATGGTGGAGATGGCAGCGTCCACCTGGTGGGGCTCAAAGTGCTGTGGGGCGTATACCAGCATAGGCACTCGGGTGGACCACTCGAAGTAGCTCATCTTATACCAGAGCCCGCGCTCGCCGAGCATATCGCCATGGTCACCGGAGAAGACCACAATGGTGTTGTCACTCAGGCCGCTCTCTTCCAGCGTCTGCAGCAGCTTACCGATCTGGTCGTCGACATAGCTGATCGCGCCGTAGTAAGCACGGCGGGCGTTGCGGATCTGCTGATCACTGATCTGACGGCGGTCCATCTGGTACACATGCAGCAGGCGTTTAGAGTGGGGGTCCTGCTCATCATCGGCCAGCTCGAACGAGGGCAGCTCGATATCGCAGTCTTCATAGCGGTCCCAGTATTCTTTCGGGATTGCGTAGGGGTCATGGGGGTGGGTCATGGAGACGGTCAGGCAGAAGGGCTGGTCATTGTTGCTACGCACATGATCATAGAGATAGCGCTGGGCGTGAAAGACCACTTCATCATCAAAGTCGAGCTGGTTGGTGCGCAGAGTCGGTCCTGCCTGGGTGACCGACGACATATTGTGATACCAGGTGGGGCGGTTTTCGAAATCCTCCCAGTCCGGGAACCAGCCATAATCAGCCGGATAGATATCAGTGGTTAAGCGTTGTTCAAACCCGTGTAGCTGGTCGGGGCCGCAGAAGTGCATCTTGCCGCTTAATGCGGTGCGGTAGCCTGCATTGCGCAGGTAATGAGCATAGGTCGGGATGTCAGCGGGGAATTCAGCGGCGTTATCAAAGGCACCAATTTTGCTGGGCAGCTGGCCACTCATCAACACATAACGACTGGGGGCGCACAGCGGGCTGTTGCAGTAGGCGTTGTTAAAGACCACGCCGTCGCGGGCCATGCGGTCCAGGTGGGGCGTTTTTGCGGTGTTGCCCCCATAAAACGACAGTACTGGCGCGGCCAGCTGGTCGGCCATGATAAACAGAATGTTAGGTTGTTGTGGCATTGCTACCGTGCCTCTTTATGATCACCGGGCTGTAATTAGCTCAGGTAATGTGTTGTTGTTTTTCTCTATTTTTAACAGCCTGTATATCTCTGTAAACTGGCTGCCAACTAATCATAAAAAGAAGCTGAGCTAATGTTACTTTGTGAGCGTTTACCGTCAGTGCAAAGCCTGCTGATTTTTGAAGCGGCTGCCCGTAAGTTGAGTTTTACTGCTGCAGCGCGTGAGCTGGGTTCTACTCAGTCGGCGGTAAGCCAGCAAATACGGGGGCTGGAACGGCAGCTAGGACTAACGTTGTTTCGGCGGGTTTATCGAGGCGTCACGTTGACGGATGAGGGCTTGCAGCTGTTTGAGGCGGTACAATCGGGCTTTCAGCAGATGGCTGTTTGTCTGGATAGCCTGCAAAAAACTCGTCAGCATCCGCAGATAAATGTCGCAACTGATTTTGCATTTGCCGCCTATTGGCTATTACCCCGGCTTGCTGACTTTCGTAGCCAGCACCCGGATGTTGATGTGCGCATTATTACCTCTCAGGGCCAGTACGACTTCACTGCCCAGGATGTCGATGTGGCGATTATCTTTGCCAGCCAGCATCCCGTTGGGTTGCCTGCTCAGCGCCTGTTTCATGAGGCTGTTTTCCCAGTCTGTAGCCCTGCCTTAATAGAAAAGCATGGCCCGATAAATAGCCATAAGGCGCTGGCTGCACTGCCGCTGCTGAAACTGGGCGCTGATGCCGGGCAGGGCTGGCTGGACTGGCCCGGGTTGTTTAAAGGACGCCGTAGCACTGTGGTTGCTGGTGAGCCGGTACTGACCTTTAATAACTACACACTGCTGATTCAGGCAGCGATTGCAGGCCAGGGAGTTGGGCTAGGCTGGCAAACGCTGGTGGATGATCTGCTTGCGAATGGTTTACTGGCTGCATTACCACAGTTCAGCCTGGTATCGGAGGGGGGCTACTTTGTTGTAGAACCCCGGCCCGCTGAACAACTGGCGGCCAAACAGGCTTTTATTGACTGGGTACTGGCGGCACAGAAAGCGAGGGGCAGTTCATTGGTGGCTGAAGCAATGTAAATGCTGCTGGCAGAAGGCTTTAAGGGTGGAAAGTGTTAAGCTGAAAACAGTTAATGCGTCTGCTGTGCTGGATATGCGCACTGAATCCGTCAGGGTTGCAGAGGCGGCAGGATAAATATGTACAGAAGGATAATAAAATGCAGCGTAGTTCGATCTGGTTATTAAGTCTGACGCTGCTGATGCCCGGTGTTATGACGTCGGCGCAGGCAGCGGATGCACCGCGCACGACTGAACAGCGTCAGGCCGATGCTGAGGCGCGTAAAGTACAGCGTCAGGCAGAATACGAGCAGCGCAGAGCCGACCGCCAGGTACAGTATGAAAAACGCAAGGCTGAGCGGGAAGCCAAGCGGGAAGCCAATAAAGCGGATAAAGAAGGCTATCACGAAAAGCGTAAGGCGAAGTTGCAGGCACAGCGTACCAGTGCCCGTGAAGAGCGTATAAGTGAGCAGGCAGCGCGTAAAGTTCGCAATAAAAAACGTCGTGAAGAAGAACGTCTGGCCCGTGAGCAAACCCGCGAAAAGCGTAAAGCTAAACGCCTTGCTGAACGTGAAGCACTGAAGCAGGAAAGAAAGCCCTGAGCTAGCCTGCCGGGTTACTATGGATGTGGGTAGCCCTGCTCACATCTACTTCCAGCCACTGTGCCAGTGGCTGCTGTCTTTCAAATTCTGCCAGTCAATAGAGGCCTCCCGTCGAGTCAGCACGGCTTCGATCAGGCAGTGACTCACCTTGCCGCTTTCATCAAATTCCAGCTCGGTTATCAGAAAATGCTTCTCTTTTTTGGCCGGTGCTACGGCTGTCCATTTTGAGTACAGCAGCTTGCGGGGGTTGATCTGATTCATACTGATAAGGTCCTGGCTTGTACGTTAATCGTCTGGCGGAAAGCTGAAATGACGCGGTCTCAATACCCGCTGCCGCCGGTTTTATCCATATCTATACGCTCAAGCTGGCAATTGGATCATGAACAGGCAGGTCTGGCTCAGCGGTTTATTATGTCCAGAATTACAAACACTGAAGGTCTCCCTTGCTGTCGTTTGGGAGTGAGCTGTCTGGTATTTCTAACATAGCAGTGTGGTTGGCTGGATATTCGTCCACAAGGTACTACGACTTTAGGCTTGTTTTTAAATTTTAACAGCACTGAAATCTCGGTATAACCTTGCAAAAACAATGGCTAAACTATCAGCTATTACCCCATCTAAATCAGCTAGATAGCGTATTGCTGCAGTTGCGTAATTTGAGCTCTCTGAACGGCTGAACAGCGCTCACACCGGGCTTCCACTCCATTTCTGTTTATTGATTTTGTAAAAAATAGCGAACACTATGATGTGCAAATTGTGCACACCATATGGATGTTGTGTTGCAGATATCCAACATCCAGTGTGACGCAAGTACATAACCGATGGACTGAAGAGGGTGCCACCATGGCGAAGAAGCCTGCGTTTAACTGGGAAGATCCTTTCCTGCTCGAAAACCAGCTGACAGAAGAAGAACGTATGGTGCGCGACAGTGCCCATGACTACTGTCAGGACCGGCTGCTGTCTCGCGTGCTAGAAGCCAACCGACACGAAGTTTTCCATGTAGAGATCATGCAGGAACTGGGTGAGCTGGGCTTGCTCGGTGCAACACTGCCGGAGAAGTATGGCTGTGCGGAAGTAAACCATGTCTGCTACGGCCTGGTGGCGCGTGAAGTTGAGCGCGTTGACTCCGGTTATCGCTCGGCAATGAGTGTGCAGTCTTCACTGGTCATGCATCCAATCTATGCCTATGGCACAGAAGAGCAGCGGATGAAGTATCTGCCGAAACTGGCGTCCGGTGAATGGATCGGCTGTTTTGGTCTGACCGAGCCGGATGTGGGATCTGATCCGAACAACATGAAAACCCGCGCTACAAAAGTGGATGGTGGTTATATCCTCAAAGGCGCGAAAATGTGGATCACCAACTCACCGGTAGCGGATGTGTTTGTGGTCTGGGCCAAGCTGGACGGCGTTGTTAAGGGCTTTGTGCTGGAAAAAGGCATGAAAGGCCTGAGCGCACCGAAGATCGAAGGCAAGTTCTCCCTGCGTGCGTCGGTGACCGGCGAGATCGTGATGGAAGATGTGTTTGTACCGGATGAAAATCTGCTGCCAAACGTGGAAGGCCTGGCCGGACCGTTCGGTTGTCTGAATAAAGCCCGCTACGGTATCGCCTGGGGCGCACTGGGCGCGGCAGAGTTCTGCTGGCATCAGGCGCGTCAGTACACCCTGGATCGTATCCAGTTCGGTCGTCCGCTGGCAGCAAACCAGCTGATCCAGAAAAAACTGGCGGATATGCAGACTGAAATCAGTCTGGGTGTGCAGGGCTGTCTGCAGATGGGTCGTCAGATGGACGAAGGCACCTGCGGTGTCGAGCTGATCTCACTGATGAAGCGTAACAACTGTGGCAAGGCGCTGGATATCGCCCGTCAGGCGCGTGATATGCATGGCGGCAACGGTATCTCTGATGAGTTCGGCGTGATCCGTCACGTGATGAATCTGGAAGCCGTGAACACCTACGAAGGTACTCACGACATCCATGCGCTGATCCTGGGCCGTGCCCAGACCGGCATTCAGGCGTTCTTCTGATGAGCGGCGCTCTGTCCCATATCAGAGTACTGGATATGAGCCGTATTCTGGCAGGCCCCTGGGCCAGCCAGCTGCTGGCTGATTGCGGTGCACAGGTAATCAAGGTGGAGCGTCCTGGCGCGGGTGATGACACCCGCCGCTGGGGACCTCCATTTATCGAGCGGGCCGATGGCGAACGCGATGCGGCCTATTTTCATGCGGCAAACCGCAATAAGCAGTCCATTGCGATCGATATCACCCAGCCCGAGGGGCAGGCGCTGATTCGTAAACTGGCCGCGCAAAGCGATGTAGTGCTGGAAAACTACAAAGTGGGCGGCCTGAAGAAATACGGGCTGGATTACGACAGCCTGCGTGAAGTTAACCCGAAACTGGTGTACTGCTCTATCACTGGCTTCGGTCAGGATGGGCCCTATGCCAGCCGGGCAGGTTACGATTTTATGATTCAGGCCATGGGTGGCCTGATGAGTGTGACCGGTGAGCCCGAGGGCATGCCGATGAAAGTGGGGGTGGCGCTGGCCGATATTATGACCGGCCTCTACGCCTCCAACGCGATTCAGGCAGCGCTTCTGCACCGGGCCGAAACCGGCGTGGGCCAGTATATTGATCTGGCCTTGCTGGATGTGCAGGTGGCGACGCTGGCGAATCAGGCGATGAACTTCCTCGCCAGTGGCAAGGCACCCGGGCGGCTGGGCAATGCCCACCCCAATATCGTGCCGTATCAGGCGTTTCCAACGACGGATGGGCATATCATTCTGGCGATCGGTAACGATGGTCAGTTCCGCACCTTCTGCCAGCTGGCAGAGGCGGAGTGGCTGGCCGATGAGCCGGACTTTGCATCAAATCAGCAGCGGGTGGTTAACCGCGACAAGCTGGTGCCGCAGGTGATTGAGCTGATGGCCAAACACAGCAGCGACTGGTGGCTGACCGAACTATCTGCCCGTGGCGTGCCCTGTGGCCCGATCAATACCCTGGATCAGGTGTTTGCTGACCCACAGGTGAAGCATCGTGAGATGCAGCTTGATCTGGGTACGGCCGATAGTCCGATGCCTTCAGTGGCCAGCCCGATCAAATTTTCCGAAACCCCGGTGCAGTATCGCAACGGCTCGCCCGAGCTGGGCAGCGCAACGGATTCGGTATTGACGGAGTTGCTTGCCTTGTCAGCGGAGGAGATTGCCGCGCTGAAAGATAGCGGGGCAGTGGCTTAGGGGCTGTAGCAGCGACGTCCCGTCGCGTCATTGTGTTGTAGCAGCTCGCTCCGCGAGCGTCAGGGTTTTCCTCAGCGCCCGACGCGCGCGGAGCGCGCTGCTACAGGGCTACGGGGGCTGATCGCAGGATGGGCAAAAGAGCCCATCATTTGGTTGAAGAGCTTCCCGGTGGGGACATCGCTCCCACAGGGGCCAGCTTTTGTAGGAGCGAGCTTGCTCGCGATTTAGCTACCGTTATTAACCTAATTAAGTAACGCCGTTGGCTGAAACACGGGTAACGGCGTATTCAGGAAAGACTATGCAACGACTGAACAACAAAGCACTGCTGTGCGATAAAGCTTACATCAATGGTCAATGGTGCGAGGCGCAAAGTGGTGCGCGGATGCCGGTGCTGGATCCGGCCACTGGCGAGCAGATCGCCACGGTGGCGGATCTGGACGGTGCGGATGTCAGCCTGGCGATTGATGCGGCTAATGCGGCGCTGCCTCTGTGGCGTAAAAAAACCGCTAAAGAACGTGCTGTGCTGTTGCGTAACTGGTTTGAGCGCATTGTCGCGGCTAAAGATGATCTGGCCATCCTGATGACCGCCGAGCAGGGCAAGCCGCTGGCTGAGTCTGCCGGTGAGGTGATGTATGGCGCGTCGTTTATTGAGTGGTTTGCTGAAGAGGGCAAGCGGGTTTACGGCGATGTGATTCCTAC